>JARRNI010000427.1:0-4898 GCA_037385125.1 Pseudolabrys sp. | reverse complement strand
CTGGCCATCGGCAAGCCGGGCGCCATCAACGCCGCGCTACTGGCGGCCGCCGTGCTGGCGCTGTCGGACAAGGGCGTGGCCAAGCGGCTCGATGCCTGGCGCGCGCGGCAGACCAAGTCGGTCGCCAAGAAACCGAAGGATTGACACATGCCCCTCCTCCGCTCATTCCCGCTCAAGCGGGAATCCAGCGCCATGTTGACTGAGCAAGAAATTACTAGGTTCCCGCTTTCGCGGGGATGAACGGACGAGAAGTCACTTGCTTAGAACCGGAGCGACCATCGGCATTCTCGGCGGCGGGCAGCTGGCCCGTATGCTGGCGCTCGCGGCGGCGCGGCTCGGCCTGCGCTGCCATGTCTATGCGCCGGACGAGCTGTCCTGCGCCTTCGACGTGGTGCACGCTAAAACCTGCGCGACCTACGAGGACGAGGTTGCGCTCGGCCGCTTCGCCGGATCGGTCGACGTCATCACCTACGAGTTCGAGAACGTGCCGGCGGCGACCGCCGCCTTTCTCGCCAAGCGCAAGCCGGTATTGCCCGATCCGAAAGTGCTGGAGATCACCCAGGACCGGCTGATCGAGAAGGAGTTCATCGCCGGCCTGAAGATCGCCACCGCGCCCTATGCCGCCGTGCACAGCGCGGTGCAGCTCGCCGACGCGGTCGAGATGATCGGTTTACCGGCGGTGCTGAAGACGCGCAGGCTCGGCTATGACGGCAAGGGCCAGGCGCGCATCGCCAAGGGCACCGACCCGATGGCGGCCTGGCGCACGGTGCAAACGCAGCCCTGCATCATGGAGGGCTTTATCAAGTTCGAGCGCGAGATCTCGGTGGTGGCGGCGCGCGCGGCCGACGGCAAGGTGGAATGTTTCGAGGCGACGGAGAACGAGCACCGCGACCACATCCTGCACATCTCGCGTGCGCCGGCGCGGGTGACGCCGGCGGTCGCGGCGGAAGCGCGCCGCGTCGCAACGCGCATCGCCAAGGCGTTCGACTATGTCGGCGTGCTGGCGGTGGAGATGTTCGTGGTGCGCAAAGGGGGCAGGCGCCACGTGCTGGTCAATGAGATCGCCCCACGCGTGCACAATTCCGGGCACTGGACCATCGACGGCGCCACGGTGTCACAGTTCGAGCAGCACATCCGCGCCGTGGCCGGCATGCCGCTCGCCAAGTCGGTGCGGCTCGGCCGCAAGGTGGAGATGGTGAACCTGATTGGGACGGAGATCGACGAGGCCACGCGCTGGCTGTCGGTGCCCGGCGCCTCCGTGCACGTCTACCACAAGGGCGAGGCGCGGCCCCGCCGCAAGATGGGGCATGTGACGCGGGTGTGGCGTTGAGCGCGACGCTTCCGCTCCCTTCTGCCGAAAGGCGGAGGTATGGGCCAGCCCCAACCCCCTCGCCCGGCCCTGACCCGGCTGGCCACGGCCAAGCCCTCTCCCTATATGGGAAATAGCCCCAAAATGAGGCTTTTGCCGCCCATTACGGGGCGCTTTCAATGGACACGTGGCGGCTTTTCTGCTAAAGTTGGCCGACCTAAGCGCCCGCGCCATTGCGGGGCGCTCGGATGAACCCCGACCGAGCAACAACAAGGAGACAGCGTGCAAGTTCTCGTTCGCGACAACAACGTCGACCAGGCCCTGAAGGCGCTGAAGAAGAAGATGCAGCGCGAGGGCATTTTCCGCGAGATGAAGCTTCGCGGCCATTACGAGAAACCGTCGGAAAAGAAGGCACGGGAGAAGGCGGAAGCGGTCCGCCGCGCCCGCAAGCTCGCGCGCAAGAAGATGCAGCGCGAGGGCCTGCTTCCGTCCAAGCCGCGCCCGGCTCCCGGGGCCGCCCGCGGCGGCGCGCGCCGCTGAGTCCGCGGGTCCTCGCGACCGCAGCAGAATTCGACCGGTGGCGCGGGCTGGTTCGCCCGCGCTATTGTTTTTGCGACGGCAAACAGGGCGAGCGCCGAACCTTTGCCGCATTCGCGGGCAGATGTGGCGCCCGATGACCGATGAGCAAGAGCCCAGGATGAGCCGCGAGCCCCATCGGCGCCGCCGCGCCGCGCTGGTGCTCGCCGGCGTGCCGCTGATGGCGCTGCTCGTCGCCGGCTGCTCCAGCTTGGGCAGCAACGCGCTCACCGCCGGCGCGCCGGAAAGCGGCGACGCGGCCTATGCCACCTCGCCCGCCAATATCGCCTCGCTCACCGAGGTGGTACGGCGCAATCCGCACGACCCGCAGGCCTATAACATGCGCGGCACGGTGTTCGGCCAGGGCCACCGCTATCAGGAAGCGCTCGCCGACTTCAACAAGGCAATCTCGATCGACCCCAACTACGCCCAGGCCTATGCCAACCGCGGTCTGGTCTACCGTGAGACCGGCAAGCTCAAGCTAGCGCTCGCCGACTACAACAAGGCGATCAGCATCGACGACAACTATTCCAACGCCTATCTCGGCCGCGGCATGGTCTACCGCACCGAACACAAGCCGCGGCTGGCGCTCGCCGATTTCAACAAGGCGATCGCGATCCGCCCCGACAGCGCGCAGGCCTATTACAACCGCGGCCTGCTCTACCAGGCGCAGAACCAGCACAACTATGCCATCGAGGACTTCACCACCGCCATCGGCCTGTCGACCAACGATGCCGAGCCCTATATCGCGCGCGGCTTGAGCTATATCGCGGTGAAGAACTACAAGGACGCGGCGTCCGATCTCGACCAGGCCGTCAATATTGATCCGCAGAACCTGCAGGCCTGGGTGGCGCGCGGGCTCGCCTATGAGCGCCTGGGCGACAAGCAGAAGGCGGCCGGCTCCTACGCGCGCGCCATCAACATCAACGAGAACTACCAGCCCGCGCGCGCCGGCTTCGCCCGTGTCGGCGGGGTATACGGCAACGCGTATCAGACGTTTTGACCTGAGCGCCGGCGGCCTAGGCTTTCACGATTTCGTCGGCGATATGGGCGGCCAGCGCAACGCCGGTCAGCGTGGGATTGACCGCCATGCGCGTCGGAATCAGCCCGTTCGTCGCCAGCCGAAGATTCTCGTAGCCCCATACCTTGCCGCCGTAGTCGGCGACCCCGCTGCCGTCGTCGGTCGCGCTCATGCGGGTGGTCCCCGTCATATGCGCAAAGCCGAACAGCATCCAGATCGGATGGCAACCGCCGCGGTAGCGGCCGAGCAGCGATGTGAACCGCTCGGCCTCCTTCTCGGCGCCCGCCATACGCTTCTGGTCGGCGGCCGATAACGGCAGGTGGAAGCTGGGGCGGCTTTGCGCGTCGAATGAAATTCCGTTGCGTTCGTCGGTGTCGACGGGGCAGATGAACTGCATCTCGACCAGCCGGTTGGGGTCGACGCGCGCATCGGGCCCGGTCGGCTCGAACGGCGAAACGTCGCGCAGGATCAGCGAATACCACTCGACTGCGCCGCTCGGCCGCACCTGCAGGCGCGGCTCCCGGTCGCGCATGCCGGCCGCTGCGCAGAGGCTTTCGTCGAGTACCAACTGGCAGATCAGCAACGGATGATAGGAAAGCCATTTCCCCAGCGCCTTCGGCCGAATACCGGAGCGGTGCAGCAGCCGCGGTGTGCCAATCGCGCCAGCCGCGACAATGACTTCATCGGCTGCGATGGTCTCCTCGCCGACGACGACGCCGGCGACCCTCGCCCCTTGTTGGACGAGTCTGTCGGCGGCGACCTGCACGATCTGCACTTTCTCCGCGACCGCCGGCCCGGCCAGGATGTCGTGCGGCGCGGCGAAATGCAGATGATCGCCGGCCTCGGGCCGTGCAGCCACAGGCAGAACGCCGATGCTGCGGCCTTCGGCGGCAAGCTGCGGCGCAAGCTTGACCTGAATGCGCTGCTGGCGGACGGACGATTCGAACCATTCGTGCTGGACGCCGAGATAGGCTTCCGCAATACCGTAATAGAGGTCCCACTGCGCGGGCGTAAGCGCATCCCAGGGCGCATCGCCGCGCGGACAGAGATTCGTCCAGATCACGCCTTGCCCGCCGCGCACGTCGGTGACCGCGGCGCCCGGCATGCAATCGCGCGGCGCCGCGCTGTCGAAATAGGCCAGATGCTCGGTCGCGATTTTGAGATAGGCATCCGGATCGGCCTGGAAACGTGGCGCGTTGCGCACGTGGGAGCCGGGCGGATCGGTGATCGCGGGCCCCTGCTCCAGCATGAGCACGGAGCGGCCGTGCTCGGCCAGCCGGCGCGCCGCGGCGGCGCCGAGCGGCCCGCTGCCGACGATCAGCACATCCGCGCTACGCGCCATTGGTCCCTCCGGGCTGACCTTCCGCGCGGCGGTCTGACTTAGTTTGCGCCGAACACAAACCGCGACCCCACCGCCGAGTGGATTACCTTCTCGCCGAGCGCGTCCCGCGCAAGGTCATTGTCGACGCCGGAGGCGGCCTGCGCCTGGCGCACGGTGTTGATGACGCCGCGATGGCTGCACGAGGTGAGCACGACCAGCCCGCGGTCCTTGATCAGGTAGCTGGTGGCGAGCTCGTGCTCGAAATCGTCGGGAATGTAAGTGCTGGTGTTCTTTTCCGCCGGCATCTTTTCGGGATAGCAGCCGAAGCCGTCGAAAATGCCGACGATCTCGTTGGTGGCCTGCAACGGCGTCTCGAACGAGTGCTTGCCGATGCGGCCGGTGGTGAAGGCATGGTCGGCGACGACGGCCGGCTCTTCGGCCATCATCAGGGAGAGCGCGGCATCGAGGATCGCCTTGCGGTCGAGCGCGCCGAACTGGCCGCCGGCATTGCGGCGCACGCAAAAGCAGTCCTCGCCCCCCACATAGAACGGCAGGTTCTTCTTCAGCGCGCCGCCGTGCGCATTGAGGAAGCCGACCATGCCGCCGAAATGGTCGTAATGGCCGTGGCTCAGCACCATGGCGTCGAACTGGGCGGGATCGACCTTGAGGAT
>JARRNI010000426.1:0-4643 GCA_037385125.1 Pseudolabrys sp. | reverse complement strand
CGCGGCTACCGCACGCTCATCGTCATTCCCGAGACCCAGAGCCAGGAAAAGAAAGACATGCTGCGGCTGTGCGGGGCGGAGCTGGTCGAGGTGCCGGCCAAGCCCTACAGCAATCCCGACAACTATCAGCATGTCGGGCGCCGGCTCGCCGAATCCCTGAAGACGACCGAAAAGAACGGCGTGATCTTTGCCGATCAGTGGAACAATCTCGATAACCGCAAGGCGCATTACGTCTCCACCGGCCCGGAAATCTGGCAGCAGACGCAGGGCAAGGTCGACGGCTTTATTTGCGCGGTGGGTACCGGTGGTACCTTGGCGGGCGTATCGTCTTATCTGCGCGAGCAAAAGCCGGACGTGGTGATCGGTGTCGCCGATCCGCGCGGCGCTGCCATGTATCATCTGTTCAAGGACGGCGAAGCCAAGTCCACCGAGGGCGGCTCGATCACCGAGGGCATCGGGCTCGGCCGCGTGACGCCCATCATCGAGGACCTCAAGGTCGACAAGCCGTATCTCATTCCCGACGAAGAAGCGCTGCCGGCGATCTACGAGGTGCTCGAACACGAGGGACTCTGTCTTGGCGGCTCGACCGGCATCAATATCGCCGGCGCCATCCGGCTGGCCCGAGACCTGGGGCCGGGGCACACCATCGTGACCATCCTGGCCGACGGCGGCGCGCGCTACCAGTCGAAGCTGTTCAATCCGCAATTCCTGCGCTCCAAGAACCTGCCGGTGCCGGAATGGCTGGAGCGCACGAGCGACATCAAGCCGCCGTTCGTAAATACCTGAAGCTTCCTCCACTCGTTCCCACGCAAGCGGGGACCTCGGGGGAAAACTGCGAGCGGTCCGATCATGGCCCTGGATTTCCGCTTGCGCAGGAATGAGCGGAGAGTGTGATGCCGACCGAGTGCCTGTTCCGCGCGGATTCCTATCTGAAGCAATGTGACGCCCGCGTCGTCGCCGTGACCGAGCAAGGCGGCGTGGTGCTCGACCGCACCGTGTTCTACGCCACCTCCGGCGGCCAGCCCGGCGACAGTGGCATGCTGACTGCTACGGACGGCACACAGATTCCAATCGCTACCGCCGTCTATACCGACGCGGCCAAGAGCAAGATCGCGCATGTGCCCGCGCAAAATCCACAGGGACCTGGCGCCCCTGCCCTCAAGGTCGGCGACCAGGTGACCGCGGCAATCGACTGGGACAAGCGCCACGCCCGCATGTGCATGCACACCGCATTGCATCTTTTATCGGCGGCCCTACCCTACGCGGTCACCGGCGGCTCGGTGGGCGAGAGCGAAAGCCGGCTCGATTTCGATATTCCGGAGGCCGGTCTCGACAAGGAGGCCATCACCGAAAAACTGAATGAGATGGTCGCGCGCGACGCGCGCGTTACCAGCGGCTGGATCAGCGATGCCGAGCTCGAGGCCAATCCCGGCCTGGTCAAGACCATGTCGGTCAAACCGCCCATGGGCACCGGCCAGGTGCGGCTGATCGAGATCGAGGAGCTCGACCTGCAGCCCTGCGGCGACACCCATGTGCGCTCGACCGGCGAGATCGGTGCCGTGCGGGTGACGCAAATCGAAAAGAAGGGCAAGCAGAACCGCCGAGTACGGCTGGCGCTGATGTAGGCTTCTGCGCCCGGCTCATCGCAGGCATGACGGTTGCGCCCCGGGAACGATTGCGTGACAGTCCGCATTGATCCCATCCGAAAAACGGCAGGACCACCAGTACCCATGAGCACGACCGCCCCTGTGAGCCGCTGGCTGAAATCGACCGCATGGCTTGCCGACAATCTCGGTAAGCCCGATGTGGTTGTCGTCGACGCCTCCTATTATCTGCCGAACCAGAAACGCGACGCGCGGGCCGAATACTTGGCCTCCCACATCCCCGGCGCAGTGTTCTTCGACATCGAGGCCATTTCCGACCATTCCACCGAGCTGCCGCACATGCTGCCGGGGCCCGACCAGTTCGGCGAGCAAGTAGGCGCGCTCGGCATCAGCGAAAACGACACCATCGTTGTCTATGATGCGGTCGGCCTCTATTCGGCGCCGCGCGTGTGGTGGAGCTTCCTGATCTTCGGCGCCAAGAACGCCTTCATCCTCGACGGCGGCCTGCCGGCGTGGAAGGCAGAAGGCCGCCCGGTGGAGAGCGGCGAGGTCAAGCGCGAGCCGCGCACCTTCCACGCCACCATGGATACCGAGGCGGTCGCCATGCACACGGACGTGCAGATGGCGCTCAACGACGGCAGCGCCCAGGTGGTCGACGCCCGCTCGGCCGGCCGCTTCGCCGGCAAGGAGCCGGAGCCGCGACCGGGCCTGCGCGCCGGCCACATGCCGGGCTCGTTCAACGTGCCTTTCGCCGAGATCGTCGAACACGGCAAGCTGGTCGCGCCGGAGCGCATCCGCAAGGCGTTCGAGAAGGGCAAGGTCGATCTCGACAAGCCGGTCATCACCACCTGCGGCTCCGGCGTCACCGCGGTCGTGCTAGCGCTCGGCCTCGACGTGCTCGGCAAACCGCTGCCGCGCATCTATGACGGCTCCTGGTCGGAATGGGGCGGCCGGCCGGACCTGCCAGTGGAAAAAGGATAGCGCGTGGTGCGCGCGGCTCGCCGCACGGCGATCGTCACCGGCGCCAATTTCATTGGCCGACGGCGGCATGACCCGCAACAGGATCTACGCGGAATAAGCGGCGCTACAGCGAAATGATGCGGTCGCGCACCGCCATCGCCACGGCGTGCGTACGGTTGACCGCGCCCCCAGCTTACGGACCGCAGTGTGCACGTGCTCGTCCACTGTGCGCTTGGCGATGTTGAGAATTTCGCCGACTTCCCAAACAGACTTGCCGCGGGCGACCCATGTCAAGACTTCCGACTCGCGCGCCGTGAGCGAGTTCTTGCCGCGCGCCTTGTGCCGGGCGTTCAGCCCCATGGCGTCCAGCCCGCGACCTGCACTCTCAGCGTCCATAGCCTTTTGCTATGAAAATTCGATTCCAAAGTCTCCCCCACCTTGCAATCAAAACGTGTCACGTTCGCATAGGGTAATGCCCTCGTTGACGATGTTGTGACATTTAACGATGCGAACCCGCCCCCGGTTCCTTCCGCCACGCGAATCTTGCAACCGCATCGACAATGCACATCCGGTTGCAGCGACGGCAGGTGAACACAAGTTTCAAGCAACTTCTCCGCCGGTCGGCCGCGCGGCTGCGCAAGCGGGTTGCGCGAGGCGAAACGGTGCGCGTTTTGCAACCGTCTCAGTACACATCTCAACGCAGAATCTGGCTGAGGAAAAGCTTGGTGCGCTCGTGCTGCGGGCGGGCAAAGAACTGCTCCGGTACATTGGCTTCGATGATCTGGCCCTCGTCCATGAACACGATGCGGTTCGCCACCTGACGGGCGAAGCCCATTTCGTGGGTGACCACCAACATGGTCATGCCATCTTCCGCCAGCGCCACCATGGTGTCGAGCACTTCCTTGACCATCTCCGGATCGAGCGCCGAAGTCGGCTCATCGAACAGCATGATCTTCGGGTTCATGCACAGCGCGCGCGCGATCGCCACCCGTTGCTGCTGGCCGCCGGAAAGCTGGCCGGGATACTTGCCGGCCTGCTCGGGGATTTTCACCCGCGTGAGATATTCGCGCGCGATCTCTTCCGCCCGGTTTTTGGGCATTTTGCGCACCCACATAGGCGCCAGCGTGCAGTTCTCCAGCACGGTCAGGTGCGGAAACAGGTTGAAATGCTGGAATACCATGCCGACCTCGCGCCGCACCTCGTCGACCTTTTTCAGGTCGCCGGTCAGTTCCACCCCATCCACCACGATGCGGCCCGACTGATGCTCCTCCAGCCGGTTGATGCAGCGGATCATGGTGGACTTGCCGGAGCCGGACGGTCCGCAGATCACGATGCGCTCGCCGCCCATGACCTTGAGATCGATGTCGCGCAGCACGTGGAAATCGCCGAACCACTTGTTCACCTTGACCATCTCCACCGCCACCGGCGTGTCGAGCTTGGTTGGCTTCAGGGACGGCGCCGCGTGAATGTCGCTCATGGCAGGCGTCTCAATAGCTGTCGACGCGGGCGAGCCGCGCTTCCATGGCCGTCGCGTAGCGCGACATCCCGTAACAGAACGCCAGATAGAACATGGCGGCGAATGCATAGCCGGTGGTCGAGGTCACCGGCGTCGCCCATTTCGGGTCGATGCGCGCGATCTCGATAGTGCGCAGGAAATCGAAAATGCCGACGATGAAAACCAGCGTGGTGTCCTTGAACAGACCGATATAGGTGTTGACGATGTTGGGCACGGTAATCTTCAGCGCCTGTGGCAGAATGACGAGCCGCATCATCTGCGGATATTTCAGGCCGACCGCCATGGCGCCCTCGAACTGGCCCTTGGGGATCGCCTGCAAACCTGCGCGCACCACTTCCGCCATATAGGCGGAGGCAAACAGCGCGATGCCGATCAGCGCGCGCAACAGCTTATCCGGCTCGTATTGCTGCGGCACGAACAGCGGCAGCATCACGCTCGCCATGAACAGCACGGTGATCAGCGGCACGCCGCGCACGAACTCGATGAATATCGTGGACAGCAGGCTGACCGTCGGCATGGACGAGCGCCGGCCCAATGCCAGCAGAATGCCGAGCGGCAGCGAG
>JARRNI010000425.1:0-8308 GCA_037385125.1 Pseudolabrys sp. | reverse complement strand
ATCGTTTTTATACTTCCATATTGCCTCTTTTCCACGTTCCAATACTTGTTTGCCAATAAAACTTCTTAACTTCCCCGTGCCAGTGTCCGCCCCCGAGCCGCTCGCCGAGGGAAAGGGCCCGCGCAATGTCGAATGCGGACGATTTCGCCGACCACGTCGCCCGCGTGCGCGCGCGCTTCGCCGCCAACTTGAACGACAAGGTGGCAGCCAGCTTCGCCGAGATCGCGCAGTTGGAGGGCGGCGGCCAGCCGGCGGCCGAAACCGTCGTCACCACGCACCGGCGACTGCACGAAATGTACGGCGTCGCGCCCACGCTCGGCTTTGCCGAGACCGGCAAGGCCGCGGGCGCCGGCCGCAACGCGATCCGCGACGCCGCCAAGGCCAAGCGCCCGCCCACGCCAGCAGAAATCGGTGCGCTCAAGGCCGCGCTCGACGAGCTGCGCAGCGCCGCCGCCCGCAAGCTGCAGAATTTTTCCGGGGGATTTCGATTCGTCCTGAAATCTCCGCGCCGGTCGTGCTGGCAGCGATCATGTCGAAGCCATCGAGCCGGGGCACCGGCACGGCGGCGGCGCTTGCAGTGGCGAGCAGCAGTGCCGCCGCTGCAAGGACTGGCGCGAAAACGCGCCGCGCGATCACGACGCCTTGCGGCGGCCGTCCAGACAGGCGCGCACCGACTGGGCCAGGGTCAAGGGATCGAACGGCTTGGCGATCACGCCGGCAGCGCCGAGCGACACGAAGCGTGCAACCTCGCTGTCCTGCGCGCGCGCCGTCATGAACACGACCGGAATGCCGGCGGTGCGCGCATTCTGGCGCAGCCTCTCCAGCATCTCGAGGCCATCCATTCCCGGCATAACCGCATCCATCAAGATCAAGTCCGGCAGCCAGTCGGCCGCCTGGACCAACGCGTCCGGCCCGCTTTCGCAACTCTCCACATTCATGTCGGGGTCCAGGTCGAGCGCGATCTTGACGACTTCGCGGATGTCTGGCTCGTCCTCGACATGCAGCACGCGATAACCACTCATTTGACCCCCCGGTTTCTTTTATCCGACGCCATCCAAGGCGCCGGTGCATACGCATTAACGGCCGGAGTGTCGCACACGCCGATAAATGGCGGGTGAAGGAAATGCCGTGAATTGCAATACCTTTCCGTTCTGCCGCACGCCAGCGACCGGTGCGCAATTACCGGCGCGACGAAAAAATTATTTTTCTACCGGGGCGGCAAAACGCATGATGTTTCATCTCGTCGCCGGTATCATCAAACGGCATCGTGAGGTACCGGCTCGCCCTTGTCGTTGCCCCGGCATCCTCGCAGACGTCAGCCGAACAAAGTACGTATTTGAATACGTGAAAATATGATGCATCATTATTTTTGAAGTGTTGGTTCAACAAAGCAAATGACGAGATCGGGAACTGGCGGCTCCCTCAAGGGACAAAACCAGGCTCCCGATCCGATTTTTCGGAAACGCCGTGCCATGACATCGGATACTGGCAATGGCTCGGGCAGACAACCCCGCTTCGATCACGAGGCCTTCATCGCCAGGTACCAAGGCGCCGCGATTGCGCGGCAAACCGATGGCGCCGTCGTCTACCGCCAAGGCGAGCCTGCCGACGCCGCATTTTACATCGTCAACGGTGCCGTTAAAGTCACCGTGCTTTCCGAACAGGGCAAGGAGGCCGTTCTCGCGCTGCGCAAGGCGGGCGAGTTTTTCGGCGAGGAATGCCTGCACCCTCACCGCCGCAGAAATTCGACCGTCACCGCCACGACCGACTGCGATATCGTCCGCCTCGACCGCGACGCCATCGTCCGCGCGCTCGGCGACGACACCGAGTTCGGCCAGGTCTTCCTACAATACATCCTGCACCAGAACGACAAGCTGCGCGAAGACCTCATCGACCAGTTGTTCAATTCCAGCGAAAAGCGGCTGGCACGCATCCTGCTCACGCTGGCTAATTCCGGATCCGAGGATCGTGCGAGCGACATCGCAATACCGGTCACGCAGGAAACGCTCGCCAGCATGGTCGGCACCACCCGGCCGCGCATCAATCAGTTTATGACAAAATTCCGCAGGCTCGGCTATATCGACTACGACGACCGAATCCGGGTGTATAATTCATTGACGAAAGTCATAGCCGACGACAAGCCCCAGACCGCGGACTGCTGATCGTCGCCGGCTCCCGCAGGATCTCTGCGAATTCTTGTTTCATTTCCGGATCGCATAAATCCTTCTGCCGAGTGTTTATACATTGAGCCTGTAGCGGGGAATGGCTGAGGCACTGCGCCCGATGCGGGCCTCGAAGGTCTATCAGACAATTGTCCGGCTTTTCGCGAGGAAGGCCAGTGCGACGAATGACTTTGCGGCCGGGGCTGGAGGCAACAGAATGACCGAGTTTGGCCCACGCGCCACGACCGGCGGGGTCGAAGAGCCTTTTGATTACCGCGCCTTCATGGCGCGCTGCCCGAACGCTTCGCTCATGACTTTTCAAGACGGCGAGGCCATCCACTCGCAGGCCGACCCCGCTGCCACCGTCTACTACATGATCGAAGGCACCGTTAAGGTCACCATCATAGCCAAGCCGGGCAAGGAAGCCGTCGTCGCCTTCCTCCGCAGCGGCAGCTTTTTCGGCAAAGACTGCCTTTATGGATACCGGCAGCGTGTCGCGACCATCACCGCTATGCGCTTCTGCCGCGCCGTGCGCTTCCCACAAGAGGCCGTGCAACAGGCATTGCGCCGCGATCCGGCCTTTGCCAAAGCGCTGCTGACCTACACGCTGAACGAAAACGCGTTGTTGCGTCAGGAATTGATTGACCAAATGTTGAGCAGCAGCGAAAAACGGCTGGCGCGCATCCTGCTCGCGCTGGCCGATGTGGGAGCCGACAAACCGTCGAGCAATATCGCGATACCGGTCACGCAGGAAACGCTCGCCAACATGGTCGGCACCACGCGGGCGCGCATCAATCGGTTTATGATCAAATTTCGTAAGCTCGGCTACGTCGAGTACAACGGCACCATTCGCGTGCATCGCTCTTTGGAGAATATCGCATTGTCCGGCCAGCCACCCGAAGCGACGCCGTAACCGCGCGCCGCAAATGGAACCGGCCACGCGCCGCCCAAGCACCCGCAAAACAGGTGCCGCGCCGGTGCGCGATTGCCGGAACGATTCGGATGCCCGCCCACTCTTTCGACATCGTCCTAAAGGAACCGCAAAACGAATAGCCGCGATGCAACGCATCTGCGGTAACGCAATGCGGTGCGCGGGTGCCAGAATACTGACCGCGAGTTCCGTCACGCACGATGCTACCGATACACGATCTTTCACATTGTACAATTTTGAACAGCGCAAGCGTCACTCTAGTGACATAGTATTGATCGTCGAAGTTGGGTGGTGGTGGCGTCTCGCGCACGATGCGCGACTCGCGCGGGTAAGTTTTTGACCTCGCGCGCAGGCAAGCAGCGTAGGCACGAGACGGTAGTTCGCGTTGGTGTAACCCAAGCGACAGGTGACGACGAAAGACAGAAGCTGAAAGGCAATTGGGGCCATTGCCTCACAAGAAAAGGACGCGCTCATGAAATCCCCCATCGTCAAACGTTCGATCGTGATCGGCGGACACAAAACCAGCGTCAGCCTCGAGGACGCGTTCTGGCGCGGCCTGAAGGACGAGCGCTTGCGCAATCCCGTGGCCGACGTCGTTGCCGACGGGCACGACCGCATCGACAGCGGGCGCATGTTTCGTCAACCCGAACACAGCCACGTCTGAGCGACGGCACGCGACGGAACGCTCCACCATGTCCGTGGCCGTGGCCGAAAGGAGCGAAACGCTGGGGCCGGAAATCTTCCGTCTAGCGGTCGAGGTCTGCCCCAGCGGCATGGTGATAGTCGGCGCCGACGGTGCGATCCTCACGGTGAACGCCGAGATCGAGCGCCTGTTCGGCTACAGCCGCGACGAACTGTTCGGCCGGCCGATCGAGATCCTGCTTCCCGAACATGCGCGCGGCAAGCACGTCGCGCAACGCGCCGGATTCGCACGAGTGCCCAGCGCCCGCTACCTCGGCACCGGCCGCGATTTCAGCGGCCGGCGCAAGGACGGCAGCGAATTCCCGATCGAGGTGGGACTCAATCCGGTCCGCGTCGGCGGCGAGCTCATGGTAATCTCGGCAATCGTCGACATCAGCGAGCGCAAGCACCTGGAACGGATGCAGGACGAGTTCGTCTCCACGGTGAGCCACGAACTGCGCACGCCGCTCACTTCGATCACCGCCTCTCTCGGCCTGCTGCTGGCGGGCTCGACCGATCGGCTACCGAAGCCGGCCGCCCACCTGCTTGAGATCGCGCAGGCCAATTGCCAGCGCCTGGTGCGCATGGTCAACGACATCCTCGACTTGAAGAAGCTCGACGCCGGCCAGATGCCGTTCAACTTCCAGCGCTGCGAAGCCCGGGCGCTGCTGGAGAAGGCGATCGAAGCCAATCAGGGTCTGGCGGAGAGTTGCAGCGTCGCCGTCCGCCTCGGGGCCGCGCGGTCGGACGCCGTGCTCTATGTCGATCCCGACCGCTTCATCCAGGTCGTGACCAATCTGCTTGCCAACGCGCTCAAGTTCTCGCCGGCCGGCAGCGAGGTGACGGTCGTGCTGGCGAAGCACGGGGAGAGCGTGCGCATCGGCGTGCGCGACCACGGTGCCGGCGTCCCAGCGGAATTCCGTTCGCGCATCTTCGAGTCCTTCGCACAAGCCGACGAAACCGGCGGCAAAAAGGGCGGCTCCGGCCTGGGCCTGAGCATCGCCCGCCGGCTCGTCGCCGGCATGCACGGCCAGATCGGCTTCGAAGATGCGGAGGGTGGCGGCACTCTATTCTACGTCGACCTGCCCAATGCCGACCATCTGGCGCGCTGGCAGGGCGCCGCCGCCACGGGCTAGCGGCCGGTCCGCCTACGCCCTGACGGCTTCGGCGCGGCAGCCTTTACGCGTTTCGCCGCGATAGGCGTGGGCTGGCTTGCCGAGCCGTAGCTCGCGAAGCGAGCGAAGGCTGGTCGGGGCAGCAGGATTCGAACCTGCGACCTTCTGCTCCCAAAGCAGACGCGCTACCAGACTGCGCTATACCCCGAAGGTCGTGCGCTCGGCGGTTCGATACACGCTCCGGTCGCCGCCAGCAAGCGCGGGTCAATGGCGTTTGAAAATCGGATAAGCGACACGGTCGCCCGGCGCGATACCGAGCCGCCGGCAAGTTCCGCCGCTCACTTCGAGCACGGCCAGCACCGGGCCGTCCGACGGGATCAGCCGGGTCGACAGCGGCTTGGTGTTCTCGGCGATGTGCGAAATCACGCCGTCGCCCCGGATGAAGATCATGTCGAGCGGGATGAGGGTGTTCTTCATCCAGAAGGAGACGTTCTGCTGCTGGTGGAAGTCGAACAACATGCCCTGCCCGTCCGGCAATTTCTTGCGCAACATCAGGCCCTTCGCGCGCGCGGCCGGGGTATCGGCGAGCTCGACCGAGAACGCGTGGACTCCGGTCTTGCTGGCGATCTCAAGAGTGTGAAGGCCGGCCGCGCGGGCCGGACCGAAAGCTAGCAGCAATCCGACGAGAGCAAAGGCGAACCAGCGCAAGGGATGCATGTCCCGGCTTTACGCAAGCCGCTGCAGCGCGGCAACGGAAAAATCGCGAAAGCGGGCGCTCGCGCCGGCGATCAGTGCGAGGCCAGTCCGAGCGGGCCGCCGTCCGGGCGCACCTCGGCGGCCATCAGACCTTTCGGCCCCGGCCCGAAGCGGACCAGCACGGTCTGGCCCGGCCTGAGCTCGGTGATGCCATAGCGGCGCAGCGTCTCCATATGGACGAAGATGTCGGGGGTGCCCTCGCCGCGGGTCAGGAAGCCGAACCCCCGCAGACGGTTGAACCATTTCACCTGAGCCCGCTCCAGCCCACTGGTCGGCGTGACGGTGACATGGGTGCGCGGTGGCGGCATCTGCGCCGGGTGCACTGCGGTACTCTCGTCCATCGAGATCATGCGAAAGGCCTGCAGGCCCTTTTGCCGCTGCAGCACCTCACACACGACGCGGGCGCCCTCATAGGCGGTCTGATAGCCGTCGCGCCGCAGGCAGGTTACGTGCAGCAGCACGTCCGGCATGCCATTGTCGGGAACGATGAAGCCGAAGCCCTTGGAGACATCGAACCACTTGATGACGCCCGCCAATTCGATGAGATTGGCCGCCGTTTCGTCGGTGAGCTCTCTGGCCGTCCCAGGCCGGAGATTGGTCCCAGACATTTTCGACTCGACCCCGTCCGACGCCATGAGCCCGTGCGCCGCCACTTTGCTTGGCACCTCTTGCCGGGCGCTTCAACGAATCTTTCGGTTGAATCGAAGATAACACCAGCACCCCTGCGGCAAAGTCTAAAATTTGCTTGCGCACAGGTCTGTACACAGCACAGCAAAGGCGAATCAGTGGGCGACGAAAGGACCTTGCCCACCTTATTCATGAGGCGAGTGACTTTGGGTTGGCGGATGTAGCGTAGGCCATTGATTGCGTGCATGATTCTGTTATCGAGACAGGGGCAATTCCGCGATCACGGAGCGCCACATCCGCCATGACCGACGATAGTCTGCTGCCGTTCACGTTTCCACCCGTTTGCGGTAAGAGCATCACAGCCGCCTTCGATGGAGGACGTCTCACCTCCGATGGCGGCGTGATGTTGTTGGCGCTGGCCGAGCGCCGTCTGGGAATCGCCGAGCGGCTGGCGCGCTGCTTTCCCGACCGTCGCGACCCGACCCGTATGACCCACACGCTTGCCGACATGATCCGCGCCAGGATTTTCGCTATCTCGTGCGGCTATGAGGATGCCGACGATCTGGATTGTCTGCGCAACCGATCCGGCGTTCAAGCTCGCCTGCGGACGGTTGCCCGACAGCGGCGTGGACCTGTGTTCGCAGCCGACGCTCTCGCGGCTGGAGAACGGGCCTTCGTTGCGCGATGCAATCCGCCTCACCTGGGCGCTCGTCGACCAATGGATGGCATCCTACGACCCAGGCTGTGTGAAAACGCTGCAGACAATTGTCGGGGCGCAACAAAAGAATCAAGTTGGTAGCCGCGGCGAATCCTTCATGCGGCAAATGCTTTCCGATTGATTCAATATTGCTCCAGGACGACGTACAGAAGCGTTTTCACACGGCCTCGACCAGGAGCCCGCTTCCGTCATTCTCGACATCGACGATACCTGCGATGTGGTCCACGGCCACCAGCGGCTCTCACTGTTCAACGCCCACTATTATGAGCGCTGTTTCTTGCCGATCCATGTTTACGACACCAAACGCAGCCGGCCTGTCGCCGTCGTGCTGCGGCCCGGCAAGACGCCGTCCGGCATCGAGGTCCGCGCCCATCTGCGCCGTCTTGTCCGGCACATTCGCCGGCGCTAGCCGATGACGCATATTACCTTCCGAGGTGATGGCCATTACGCCCGGCCGGAGGCGATGGCGTGGTGCGAAAACAACGGCATCGACTACATTTTCGGCCTGCCTGGCACCAAACCGTTGATCCGAAAGGTCGATGAGGCCGCCGACATCGTCCGCACCACACGCGCCATCGAAGACGAGGAGGTCGTGCGCGGCTATGCCGAGATCCGCCACAAGGCGGGTTCCTGGAACCGCGAACGCCGCGCCGTTGCTCGGATCGAGGCGACCAGGCTTGGCCTCGACATTCGCTTCGTGGTGACAAGCCTCGACTTCGGCTCGGCGCAATGGATCTACGAGAGCCTCTATTGCGCGCGCGGACAGGCCGAGAACCTGATCAAGCTGCACAAGTCGCAATTGGCCTCCGACCGCACCAGCTGCCGTTCCGCACTCGCCAACCAGGTTCGTCTCGTGCTGCATACCGCCGCCTACTGGCTGATGCTGACCGTGCGCGAGGCCATCCCCAAGGCACGTGACCTGGCGGGTGCCGAATTTTCCACCTTACGGCTGCGGCTGATCAAAATCGCCGCCCGCGTCATCGAAATGCCCCCCGCGTCCGCCTCGCCTTCGCCGCGGCCTGCCCAGAAGCCGATCTATTCCAAAGCCTGCCTGGCGCGCTCGCCCCACTTGGACCGTGACCGATGGGGCATGTGCCCCGATCGCCCATCAAGATCCCCCCAGCGCGTTCACAACAAGTCTAATCGGCCACGCGGTAGAGAAACCCGCACGACGACGCGCGCCTCATATCAAACACCGCAAAACCACCTTCAATAACCCGACCTTCATGAATAAGACGGGCTTCTGTATCGGGCCTCGATAAGTCAATCCCTCTTGCGTCATCCAGTCGCCAGTTCATGCTTCTGTCCGGGGTCGGTG
>JARRNI010000424.1:0-4654 GCA_037385125.1 Pseudolabrys sp. | reverse complement strand
CCCACGAAGTGGCAAACGACAGTGATGATCTCTTAAGAATCAACAGCTTAGCCGTGAAGATGGCGCTCCCTAGGGGAATCGAACCCCTGTTTCAGCCTTGAGAGGGCCGCGTCCTAGACCGCTAGACGAAGGGAGCTTCAGCCAGGGCCCTGGAGATAGCGTCGATCGGGGGCAGGCGCAAGCTTGCCCCAACCTTTCGAAGATTCCACCCTGCCAGGCGGCACAGCCCGGGGAGCCTTTCGGCATGATCGACAGTATCGCCCACCTCGTGAACACCGACGATCGCCTGGTCCGGCGCGGCCGTTTCGTCCACACCACCTCCTGATCGCGATCGATGAGGCCTACAGCCTGATCCGCGTGCAGGAGGGCCGCATCGTCAGCGTGACGCCGGGGCCCTTCATCACCCCGAACTATAGCTTCGCCTGCGCGCGCCGCGCGCCGTGTGGGAGAGGTTCTGGCAGCCGCTGCTGCCCATCGGCTTCACCGACATCTTCGCGATAATCAAGCAGAAGCTGATGAAGGTGGAAGGCGAACTGCATCCCTCCATGTCCAATCTTTTGTATTTCAAGGACGTGCTTTCGGCGCCGCGTAAAGAAAACGCAGAAAGGCAGGGCACTCGATGAGCCCGCAGTACGAGCCTAGCTTCGAACCGATTTTGGGCCGCTATCTAAACTGCGAACTGCTCGGGCGTCCGCACCGCCTCTATGTCGAGGAAGCGGGCAACGGCATTCCCCTGCTCTGCCTGCAACGGCCGGCAATATCGGGGGGCTGATGAACGACGAGCGCATCACGAAGGACTTCCGCGTCATCGTCTTCGACATGCCGTGGCACGGCAAGTCGTCGCCGCCGGCCGGCTGGCAGGACGAGGAGTACAAGCTCTCGGCGGGCGATTACGTGCGACTGATCGTCGAGGTGGCCAACGCGCTCGCGCTCGACAAGCCGGTCGCCATGGGCTGCTCGATCGGCGGACGCATCGTGCTGCATCTTGCCTGCGAGCACCCCGACCGCTTCCGCGCGCTGATCGGATTGGAAACGGCCGCCTATGCCGAAGGCTAGTACGATCTGTCCTGGCTCAACCGGCCCGACGTGCACGGCGGTATGGTGCGCGCCGGCGTCATCTCCGGGCTGGTGGCGCCGACCGTGGCGCCGGCCGAGCGCTGGGAGACGCTGTGGCACTACATGCAGAGCGGGCCCGGCGTGTTCGCCGGCGATCTTTATTTCTACACCACCCCCGACGGCGACATCCGCCACCGGCTGGGCGAGATCGACATCAATCGCTGCCCGCTCTACCTGCTCACCGGCGAATACGATTATTCCTGAACGGCGGAAGGCACGCTGGCGGTGGCGGAAAAGACCGGAGCACAAGCGACCATCATGAAAGGGCTCGGGCACTTTCCGATGAGCGGGGACTTGCAGCGGTTCGACGATCATCTCTTGCCGGTGCTAGAGAAGGTTAAAGCATCTTAGGTCATTTATTTTCGCTCCCGCCGCCGATGCCCCAGCGGCTTGAGCGTTTTGAGATCGAAGCTGTAGAGCTCGATCGCGCCGTTCACTTCCACCGTTAAGACAATATGGTTGTCGCCGACCGCGCTGGAGAGCACTTTGGCGCCGGCAGGCAGTGCCAGCGCGGCCTGCGGCGGGGCCGCACTTTCCCCCACATGGAAAATGCGATAGCCGATGACGCCCAGCACGGCGGCGACCGCCGCGAAGGTGGCCACGACGGCGATCATCATCAGCCGGCGCACCTTTGCGATTGTGCGCTCGGCTTCCGCGTCGAGGGGCTTTTGATCGGACATCGCGTTTGAGGACCCAACGTTCGAAATCATGCCGGACAGCGCCACCGAGACCGTCACCATTGCCCCCGCGGAAGCGGGCGAGCGGCTCGACCGCGTGCTGGCCGCCCACATTCCGGCGCTGTCGCGCTCGCGCCTGAAGGCGCTCATCCTCGATGGGCAAGTGACGATCGCGGGCCGCACGATCCGCGATCCCGCGGCGTGCGTCAATTCCGGCGACAGCGTCACCGTCACCTTGCCGCCGCCCGAACCGGCCGAGCCGCAGGGAGAGGATATCCCGCTCAACATCGTCTACGAGGATGACGCCCTCATCGTCATCGACAAGCCGGCCGGGCTGGTGGCGCATCCGGCCGCCGGCCACGCCAAGGGCACGCTAGTCAACGCGCTGATCGCCCATTGCGGCGACAGCCTGTCCGCCATCGGCGGCGTCAAGCGGCCCGGCATCGTGCATCGACTCGACAAGGACACCTCCGGCCTGATGGTGGCGGCGAAGACGGATCATGCGCACAAGGAGCTGGCCAGGCAATTCGAGCAGAAGCTGGAAGGCCCGCTCGAGCGCGCTTACCTCGCCTTCGTCTGGGGCGCGCCCGACCAGCCGCGCGGCGTGATCGACGCGCCGCTCGGCCGCCACCCGCATGCGCGCGACAAGCGCAGCGTGCGCAAGGGCGGACGGGGAGCGGTGACGCACTGGCAGGTGCTGGAACGCTATACCGGCCCCGACGGCAAGCCGGTGGCGAGCCTGATCGAATGCACGCTGGAGACCGGCCGCACCCATCAGATCCGGGTGCATCTCGCCCATATCGGCCATCCGATCCTGGGCGACGAGACCTATGCCAGCGGCTTCAAGACCAAGGTGGCACGGCTGACGCCGGCCGCCCGCGCCGCGCTGGAAGCGCTCGGCCGGCAGGCGCTGCATGCCTACCAGCTCGGCTTCGAGCATCCGGAAACCGGCGAATCGCTCGATTTCCGCTCGGAACTGCCGGCCGATCTGGCCCGCCTGCGCGACGCCCTTGCCGGCAACCCGCGTAAGCCCTTGTAAAACCGCACTACCGTTCCTATCTCGAGAGTACCGAAAAACACCCCGAAACCGGAGAAAGCTGGCGTTCCAAGCGGAACTGCCGGGCATTTTGCGTCGTTTACGTGATGCCCTGGTCGCGGAAACCACCGCAGGCAACACGCAGGCGGGCGGAAATAGGCCGGCAAAATCAATAGCTTGGTTAATCCACCCCGCATTTGACGTATGTCACGGCGACGTGACAGGCGGGACCCTAGTTTTCGCCGCACTGCTCCGGTATGTTGCACTTGCGAAATTGGAAAGTGCGCCGTCGGCTCGGGGAGCGGCGGCGAACAGCAAGCCTGCCGATTACCGGGGGCGAATAAGGAGGGCGCTGTCATGGCCCGTACCGCCGTACTGCCGGCACTCAAGGCCGAATCCGGCCTATCGCATTACCTGGAAGAGATCCGCCGGTTCCCCATGCTGGAACCGCAGGAAGAATACATGCTGGCGCGCAGCTGGCGTGAGCACGGCGATCGCGAAGCCGCGCACAAGCTCGTCACCAGCCATCTCCGCCTGGTCGCCAAGATCGCCATGGGCTATCGCGGCTACGGCCTGCCGATCGCCGAGGTGATCTCGGAAGGCAATGTCGGCCTGATGCAGGCGGTGAAGCGCTTCGAGCCCGAGAAGGGCTTTCGGCTCGCCACCTATGCCATGTGGTGGATCAAGGCAGCGATCCAGGAATACATTTTGCGCTCGTGGTCGCTGGTGAAGATGGGCACCACTGCCAACCAGAAGAAGCTGTTCTTCAACCTGCGCAAGGCGAAGAGCAAGATCTCCGCGCTGGAAGAAGGCGACATGCATCCCGATCAGGTCAAGCTGATCGCCAAGCGCCTGGGCGTGACCGAGCAGGACGTGATCGACATGAACCGCCGGCTCGGCGGCGACGCCTCGCTCAACGCGCCGATCCGCGAGGAAGGCGACTCGGGCGAATGGATGGACTGGCTGGTCGACGAAGCGCCGACCCAGGAGCGCATCCTCGCCGACAACGAGGAGAAGGATAACCGTCACGAGGCGCTGATCGGCGCGCTCGACGTGCTGAACGAGCGCGAACGGCGCATCTTCGAGGCGCGGCGGCTGGCCGACGATCCGATCACGCTCGAGGACCTCGCCTCCGAGTTCGGCGTGTCGCGCGAGCGCGTGCGGCAGATCGAGGTGCGCGCCTTCGAGAAGGTGCAGAAGGCGGTGAAGAGCCGCATCGCCGCCATGGAGAAGCCGCCGGAGGCGGCGGCGCTCGCCGCACAATGATTTCCTGATGACGCCACCATCGTCATCTTGATCCTGGCCGGGCGAAACGCCCGGCCTTTTGTTTTTTGGCCTTACCCTCCCTTGGAGGGTGAAGAGCGCGTGCATCGCGCTCACGCATTTTTCCGATTTAATTTTCAAACAGCCCGCGTCGCGTTTTCGTTCTAGCCAACGCTCCGCCGCCCCTGTTGCTTTTGGTCGGGCCGGGGTAAGCCGTATTCTCTTTGCCGCGGTCCTCGATGAATGCCGAGAGCGGGCGGGACGCCTATGGGTCCGGAGCGCAATCGAGTCTGCGCAGAATGCGCAAACGAAAAATGCTTGGACCCGCGGGCCTCGACGCCTCGCGAGAGGCTTGTCGAAGTCCGGGTCCCACCGGCGCCACGCGCCGACGAGCAAAGCCGCAAGTCCGCCAGTCCCAAGGCGTCCCGCGCGCGGTGTTTGGTCTTTCAATTACCCACAAGTTTTGCTCCTGATAGAGCGCCAAATTCGATGTCGGAGAGTCGCGCCAAGCCGCGCCACATGACCATGTTTCCGGGGGGGCCATCACTGGCGCGCGCAAGAT
>JARRNI010000423.1:0-9254 GCA_037385125.1 Pseudolabrys sp. | reverse complement strand
CGACAGGAAAACCCCGAAGAAAGTGGTGCTCGCCTATTCCGGCGGCCTCGACACCTCGATCATCCTGAAATGGCTGCAGCAGACCTATGGCGCCGAGGTGGTCACCTTCACCGCCGATTTCGGCCAAGGCGAAGAGCTGGAGCCGGCGCGGCAGAAGGCGCTGCTGCTCGGCATCAAGCCGGAGAACATCTTCATCGAGGACCTGCGCGAGGAATTCGTGCGCGACTACGTGTTCCCCATGTTCCGCGCCAATACGGTCTACGAGGGCCAATATCTGCTCGGCACTTCGATCGCGCGGCCGCTGATCGCCAAGAAGCAGATCGAGATCGCCGAAAAGGTCGGCGCCGACGCGGTCTGTCACGGGGCCACCGGCAAGGGCAACGACCAGGTGCGCTTCGAGCTTTCCTATTACGCGCTCAAGCCGGATGTCACCGTGATCGCACCCTGGCGCGAATGGAATCTGACTTCACGCACCCGGCTGATCGAATTTGCCGAGTCGCATCAGATTCCGATCGCCAAGGACAAGCGTGGCGAGGCGCCGTTCTCGGTGGACGCCAACCTGCTGCACACCTCTTCGGAAGGCAAGGTGCTGGAGAATCCGGCTAAGGAAGTGCCCAACTATGTCTATTCGCGCACGGTCGACCCGGAGGCGGCGCCCGACGAGGACACCTATATCACGATCGATTTCGAGTGCGGCGATGCGGTGGCGATCGACGGCAAGAAGATGTCGCCGGCGACCCTGCTCAAGGCGCTCAACGACCTCGGCAAGGCCAACGGCATCGGCCGGCTCGACTTGGTGGAGAACCGCTTCGTCGGCATGAAGTCGCGCGGCATGTACGAGACGCCGGGCGGCACCATCCTGCTCGCCGCGCACCGCACCATCGAGCAGATCACGCTCGACGGCGGCGCCGGCCATCTCAAGGACGAGATGATGCCGAAATATGCCGAGCTCATCTATAACGGCTTCTGGTTCACGCCCGAGCGCGAGATGCTGCAGGCGGCGATCGACAAGAGCCAGGAGCTCGTCAGCGGCCAGGTGCGGCTCAAGCTCTACAAAGGCAACGTCATCACGGTTGGCCGCGAGAGCAAGAATTCGCTTTACGACCAGGAGTTGGTCACCTTCGAGGAAGGCGCCGTGGCCTACGATCAACGCGATGCCGAAGGCTTCATCAAGCTCAACGCGTTGCGTCTGCGCAAGCACGGCCAGCGCAAGCGCAAGCTGAAGCTCGGTTGAGCGGGGCGGCGATGCGGAGAGCGGCCAGGGAGAGCGCGACGATGGGCGGAAAAACGGCAAGTCTGCTCGTGATTATGGGCCTCGCCATGCTGCTCGGTGGCTGTTCTGCCGACAAGCCGCCCAAGGTCGAGTCGAACCTTTATCCGAAGGATTACCAGCCCGAAATCATCGCTACGCTGAAGAAAGAGGTTTTCGATAAGAACGACACCGTCCGGGTCACCAACGCCTTGGTGTCCGATCCGGCGCTGCAGCAGGTGGGCAAGGAGCAGCACTACATCGCCTGTGTCCACTACACCGCCCACGGCGCGGTCGCCGGCGAGATCGGCAGCGCCACCCGCATCGCCTACTTCTATGGCGGCCATCTCAACCAGCTCATTCCGGCGCAAAAGAACGAGTGCGCCAATGCCGCCTATAAGCTGTTCCCTGCGCTCAATCAGGTCTGCCTCGGCAAGGGGTGCAAGTAGCGGGCGATTGCGTGGCCCAGATGCTCAATAACTGGCGTCGCGCGCCGCAGACTGCACCGGCGCCGCACTCGCCGGCTTCACCTCGGGCAGCAGCGGCAGATGGCGCCGCTGCTTGTCCTCGATCTCGGTGATGGTCCGCCGCATCAGCGCGAAGCGCTCGGGCGAGGTCGGATGGGTGCGGGCGAAGCGGATGCTTTCGGACAGTTCCAGCGATACCCGGCGCCAGATTTCCTCCGCTCCCGAAATGTCGTAGCCGGCGCGCGCCGCGTAGTAGCAGCCGACATAATCGGCCTCGCGCTCGAATTCCACCCTGTAGGCGAGCGCGCCCTTCAGCGCGTTGACCTTGCGCTTGTGGAGGTGGTCCATGGTCACGTGGCCGAGCTCGTGGCCCATGATGACGGCGAGATCGGAGTCCTTGGGCAGTAGTCGCAGCATGCCGGACAGGATCGTGATCTTGTCTTCGCCGGCAAAGGCGTTCGGTGCCGGATCGCTCATCAGCCTGACCGGCACTGCGCAGCCCATGACCGGCGTCACAGTGGCGATGTGGTCGATGCCGTCGCGGCGCAGCGCGATCCGCAGCGGCTTCGTCCCGTTGCGCTTCAGAATGCGGCCGATCCAGCCTTGCATCGCAGTTGGCGGCACAGGTGTGCCGTCAAGCCGCAAGACCTGATCGCCGGTCATGATGCCGGCCGCGGCCGCCGGCGAGGTAGCTGCCACCGCGATCACTGTCGGCCTGGTCCAGCTCAGGCCGAGCGCCTGGGTCGCATAGGAGCGGAGCTTGCGCGGTAGGCTGCGCACCGTGGCGGCGTGCAGGCCGATCTGCGCGGTGACAGACTTGCAGAACGACGCGTTGGCGGTGCGCAGGCGGAAGGCGATTTTTTGCACCCGGGCGAGCTGGGTGTAATAGTCGCGCATCTGGGCGACCTGCTCCTTGCGGTGCTCAGCTTTGACTGCCGCCGGCGAAACGCCCGGCAACTTGCTGACCGGCATGGCGCAGCCGGCGCAAGTCCATGGGCATGCCCATAAGCAGGCGATGACCGCCCGCCGGTGCCCCCGGAATACGCGACCCGACATGCCACAACCCACTGCATCCAGAGATTGCATAGGCAGTCGAATGCGATCAAGCAAAGTGGTTTAATACAAAAATTATAACTTAAGTCTGCCCGAACGTGTGAGGCGGGTTGTGGGCGCTGCCACAGGCCGAAACAAAATGGCCGGGCATCTGCCCGGCCATCGCCATTTCATGGGTGCAGGCAGATCACACGGCGCCGCTGATCCACTGGTGCAGCTTCTGCTTGGGCGCGGCGCCGACCTGGCGCGAGGCGATCTCGCCGTTCTTGAACATCATCAGGGTCGGAATCGACATGATGCCGTATTTGGCGGCGATATTGGGGTTCTCGTCGACATTGAGCTTGACGATCTTGACCTTTTCGCCGAGTTGCTCGGCGATCTCCTCCAAGGCCGGCGCGATCATGCGGCAGGGGCCGCACCATTCCGCCCAGAAGTCGACCACCACCGGCTCGGCCGATTTCAGCACGTCCGATTCGAAGCTTGCGTCCGACGTTTTGCCGACGGCCATGGGAACACCTCGTCTTGGGGGTTGAGCGCGCGACCGGCGCCATGAATAGGAGGACCTGAACGTATGAACGCGGCCGGAAAGCGTCAAGGCGGCCTCACGCGGGCTTGAGCCGGGCCAGCGCGGCGTCCAGGGCCTCGGCGGAAATCTCCATGAGATCAGGGGTTTCGGTCCAGACCAGGGCGCAGCGCACGTCCCGGCTGGGATAGAGGCGGTTGAGCAGCGTGCGATAGAGCGCCAGTTGCGTCACGTAAGTGGGCGGAACCTCCTCGATTCGGCGCGGCGCCGGCCGGTTGGTTTTGAAGTCGGCAATCAGGACGGCGTCCGCGTTGACCACCAAACGGTCTATCTGGCCGGAGACGCGCACCATCCGGCCGTCCAGCGTCAGCTTGCCGACCAGCGGCACTTCGGCCCGGCTGCCCAGCCTGTAAAGCGCGGCGAAGCGGGGATGGTCGAGCAGGCGCATTACCTGCCCGGCGATCTCATCGCGCTCCTCGGTGGTCAGCCTGCCGCCGGCGCGGGCCAGATAATCCGCCGCTGCCACGGCGCGCCGCGCGGGCGGAATGTCCGGTAGCGATTGCAGCAGGCGGTGGGTGAGCGCGCCGCGCAACAAGGCGGCCGTCGCGCCCGCGCTCAGGGAGGGTCGCTGCGCCTCTTCCTCCCCTGCGCTCGAAGGCGTGACGCTATGCAGCGCCGGCTTTTCCGCCGGCGCATCAGTGGTGAGCCAGGGGGGAAGCTCGATCGCCTCCTCGGCCATCGTTTCGGTTCTTTCGCGCGCGGGCTCTACCGCTGCGTACTTGCGATAGCGCAGCACCTCGCCGTCACCGTCATCGGCTGGCTCCTTGACACATTCGTCGGCGAGCGCGTCGCTCACGAGGCTGTACCAGCAGCCGTCCGGAATCTTGTTCTTGCCCTGCGTGCCGCACACCACCAGCCGCTCGGCCGCGCGCGTCATGGCGACGTAGAGCAGCCGCCGGTATTCGTCGCGCGCGTCTTGATGCACTTGGTGGCGCGCACCCGCCATGGCGGGCACGTCGTCGGCGCGCGTGGTGGCCCAGGCCAGCGCGCCGCCTGCGAGCGGCAAGAGGCGTGGATCGCGTGGTCCGGTCGGCGGCGTGGTGGTGTCGGCGAGGATGACGGTGTTGGCCTCCAGCCCCTTGGCGCCGTGCACGGTCATTACGCGCACCTCGTCGCGCGCCATCTCCATGTCGCGCTTGACTTCGCTCTCGGCCGGACGGCGTCTCGCGCGTCTCGTAGTCGAGCGCCAGATTGAGGAATTCGTCGAGCGCGTCGTTGGCTTCCGGCCCGAGCCGGGCGAGGAATTTGCGGCGGCCGCCGCGCGGGCCGAGCACATCAGCAAAGAAGGCGAAGGGTGAGAGATGGCGCGCCTGGTGGCTCAGGCGATCCAGCTCCGCATCGACTGCGCCGAAAAACGTTTCGCCGCGCTTGTCACGCAAGGAATTGCGCAGCGAGCCCTCGCGCTGCCACGCGAGCTCGAAAAGCTGCTCCTCGGTGAGGCCGAACAGCGGGCTCTTCAGTACACTGGCCAACGCGAGATCGTCGTCCGGCAGCAGCAGGCGGTCGGCCAGCGCCATCAGGTCCATCACCGCGATGTGCTCGGTCAGCACCAGCCGGTCGGCGCCGGCCACCGGCACGCCTTCGTTCTTGAGCGCGCGGATGACGGCCTCGAACAGTGGCCCGCGCTGGCGCACCAGCACCAGCACCTCGCAGGCGCGCAGGCCGCGCGCCATGCGGCGTTTGACATATTCGGCGATCCTGCGCGCCAGCCGCACGCGCGGGCTTTCCTCGCTCTCGGTGTCGAAAGGTGCGTCCCAGCCTTCGATCTCCTTGCGCTCGGCCGGCTGGATCAGCGGCCACAGCTCCACAAGGCCGGGTGCGGCGTCGGGCAGCGGCTGGTGCTCGGGGATGCCCACCTCGTCGGTGGTCACGCTCAGATAGATGTCGCGTTCCTTGAACACCCGGTCGACCGAGCCGAGCACATTGGCGCCCGAGCGGAAGGAATGATGGAAGCGCAGGTGCTTCCAGCCCAGCTCCGCGTGAGTGAATTGCCGCTCGAATTCGCGACGCATGTCGTCGAAGGCGCGCGGCGCCGCGCCCTGGAACGAAAAGATCGACTGTTTCTCGTCGCCGACCGCGAACAGCGTGCGCCTGACGTTGGGCCGCGAGCCGCCCGGCATGAACTCGTCGGCGATGGCGCGGATGATCTCCCACTGCTTGGGACTGGTATCCTGCGCCTCGTCGATCAGGATGTGGTCGATGCCGAGGTCGAGCTTGTAGAGCACCCACTTCGCCGAAACGTCGGCGAACAGCGCCAGCGTCTTGTCGATCAGATCGTCATAGTCGAGCAGCGCGCGCCGCTCCTTTTCGCGGCCGTAGCGGTCGATCACCTCCTTGGCGATGGTGACGAGCGCCGCGGTGCGGTCGCGGGCGGCGAGCGCGCGTTCTTTGTCGAGCAGCGCGCAGACGCGGGTCTGCTCCTCCTGCAGCCGCGCCAGCCAGTCGGGATGGCGCTCGGCCAGCTTCTTGGTGATGACGTTCTTGCGCGGCTCCAGCTCGGATGTGCAGAACACTTTCAGATAGAGCGCGATGCGCTCCCGCCCCGTGGCACTGCGCGCGGCTTCCAGCGCCGCGATATGCTTCTGGTCGTTGGCCGAGCCGGCGCCCAGCACGTCGATCAAGGCGGGCCATTTGGTCTCGGGAATAGCTGAGGCGGCGAAATAGTCCTGCTCGACCTTCTCGGCGCTGTCGTCGGGCGCGAGCCCAAAGCTCTGCGAAAGGCCGGCGATGGCCTGCTCGATGCCGCCGGCGCGAGCGATCCACTCGCTTATGACGTCGCGCTCGCGGATGGCGTCGCCCACCACGTCCTTGAAGGTCTGATCGGCGGCAACCACGATGGCGGCGGCCAGCGCCTGGCCGAGCGCGCTGTCCGGCGCAGCCGAGGCTTGCAGGAGCACGTCCAGCGTCAACCGCTCGAGCAGTTGCGCGGTGGAAGCCTCGTCCAGCACGTTGAAGCGTGCCGCCACATTGGCCTCGAACGGGAACTGGTGCAGCAGCCGCGTGGAGAAGGCGTGGATGGTCTGCACCTTCAGGCCGCCCGGCGTCTCCAGCGCCGAAGCAAACAGGCGGCGCGCCCGCGCGCGCGTCTTGTCGTCGGGCTTCCTGCCGGTGTTCAGCCTGATTTTCTCGTCGAGCGCGGCGTCGTCGAGCGTGGTCCATTCGGCTAGGGTGTCGAACACGCGGCTCGCCATGTTGGCGGCGGCCGCCTTGGTGAAGGTGATGCAAAGGATCTTGGCCGGGTCGCAGCCGCGCAGCAGCAGGTTGATCACGCGCTGGGCCAGCACGTGGGTCTTGCCGGAGCCGGCATTGGCAGAGACGAAGGCGGAATGGTCCGGGCTGGCGGCCTCGATCTGCACGCCGCGCACGGCGTCGGGAATGGTGCGGGCCGCGGTCATGGCAGCGCACCTCTCGCCGTCATCCTGAGATGCGAGCGAAGCGAGCCTCGAAGGATGACGGGCAGAGGCCGTCGCCCTTCGAGGCTCGGCAGCTTCGCTGCCTCGCTCCTCAGGGTGACGGATAGAGGGCGGCGTGAGTTGGCGCTCATTCGCCGCCTCCCTCATCCGCGCCGCCGGTGAGCGACCATTCCTTCACCCGCGCTAAATGATCGTAGTCGCCGTAATGCGTCTTCCACATCGGATGGACGAGCGAGAGATAGGGCTTCGTTTCGTCCTCGAAGGTCGCCGCCAGTTCCTTGAGCTTGCCGAGCGCCTTGTCGGCCTGGCTGTCGGGGGTGCCCTCCTTGAAGTTGATGGTCTCGGGCTTGCCGGGCTCCTTGCCGCCTTTCAGCGTCACGTAGGCGATTTCCGCCACCGAGCCGCCGGCGATCGGCTTGAAGCCGCCGCCGCGCAGGATGGCGCTCTCAAGCGTCAATTGCGGCGCTAGCCCGGTGCGCACCTGCTTCTCGGTGCGCGCCTGCCCGGTCTTGTAATCGATGATGGCAAAGGCCCCGTCGCTATGCTGCTCGATGCGGTCGGCGATGCCGGTGAGCGTGAACTGGCGTGCGCCTATGGGGAAGGTCAGTTCGCCTTTGATCTCGGCATGCAGCGCGGCCAGTGTCTTGCGCCGCTCGAGGTTCCAGTCGGCGAACCAGCGCGCGATGCGCAAATAACGCGGCCACCAGAAGGCACGCGCTTCCGGATAATCGGCGAGCGGCGCGAAGTGTTTCTCGCCAAGCTTGAGCAGCTCCTGCATGGGGTCGGCCGGCGCGGCTTGCGCAAACAGCTCAGTGTATTCGCCGATGGCGCCGTGAATGACGGTGCCGCGGTCGCGCGCGCCCGGCGGCGTGTCGACGGCGTCGAGCGGCTGAAGCCCGAGAATGTATTTGGCATAGATGGTGTAGGGATCGCGCAGCCAATCCTCGATGGCCGTGACCGAGAGCTTGGTCGGGCGCGCCTCGCGCGGCGGCCGTGGCTCCGGACGCCGCGCCGGTGTCACCTCGGCCGGCGCATCGAGCGCGCGCGCGAATTCGACATAGCGGTGGCCGCGCTTCACCACATCATTCCAGCGGCCGTCGGCCAGCGCGGCGATGCGCTGCACGAAGCGCGAGGCGACGGTCGGCCCCAGGCCTTGCGCGAAATCGTGCGCGGAAAGGCCGATGCGGCGCTCGGGCGGATCGAGGCGGAGCTCGCGCCGCATCGGCCGCGACAGCCAGGGGTCGCTGCGCGTCTCGGGCGGCCAGGTGCCCTCGTTGAGGGCGCCCAGCACCATGCGGTCGACCGATTGCAGGCGCGCTTCCAGCGGTCCGTAGATGTGGGCGCGCAGGTCGCGCGTTTCCGGCCGGCGCACCACGCGATCGCCTATTGCGGCTTCGAACAGCTCGGCATAGTCGGTGCGGTCGACGGCCATGCCGGCGGCAGATGCGCTTTCTGCCAGTTCCTCGAAGGCGCGCGCCAGCACCGTGCCGTCGTGGCCGGCGAAGGCGGCGATCTCGCCCTTGTTGTCGCTGCCGAGCGCGACGACGACTACGCTATGGGCTTGCGCCAGCGACGTAAGCGCATGCGCGCCGGGTCTGAGATCTTCCAGCGGCGCCAGCGCGGCGGAAAGCCGCGCGATCAAGGCTTCCGCCGCGTCGAGCTCTTCGGCGTGCAGGCATTTGCGCGGATCGCTCGCGTGCAGCTTGTCGCGATTGGCGCGGAAGGTCGCCAGCGCGTGGACAAGGCCCTTGCTGCCGGCGCGCGGGCGCGGGCCGCGCAGCAGCGCGCGCTCCAGCACCGCAATGGCGGCGCGGTGCGCGCCCTCGGCCGCGCCCAACCGCAGCAGCGGATGCTTCAACAGCGCCAGCAGCGTCACCGGCTGGAGCCGGTGCAGCGCGGCTTGCGCCGCGAGACGCGCGAACAGGCCGGCGCCCGTTTCGGCGAGCGCGTCGCCGCCGGAATCGTCAACCGCGACTTGCCAGCGCGCCAGCGCCGCCTTGACGCGGCGGGCGAGCGCGCGGTCGGGCGTCACCAGTGCGACGGTCTTTTTCGGGGTGTCGAGCGCCTCCCGCATGGCGGCCGCGATGGCGAGCGCTTCTTCCTCCGAATTGGCTGCTTCGATCATGCCGAGCGAGGAAAGCGCATTGCCTGCCGCTACCTTGAAGTCCGGCTCGGCCAACCGTTGCTGCCAGCGCTCGGTGGTGGCGGCCGGGCGCAGCGCTTCCGACACCAGCGCCGCGCGGCCGTCGGGCTGCGCGAGTTGGGTGACCTCGCCGCGCGCGATACCAATGCGCTCGAGCAGCGCATGCATGGCGAACTGCGGGTGGCCGGCGGCGGGCAGACCGTCGTGGCTGTCGTCGTCTTCGTTGCCGGCAATAAGCGCCCAGGACTCGTCGTCGAGATTGCTATCGAGCCCCGGCAGCACCAGCGCGCCGTGCGGCAGCGTGGCGATGGTGGCGAGCAGCCTGGCGGTGGCCGGCATCGAGCCG
>JARRNI010000422.1:0-5914 GCA_037385125.1 Pseudolabrys sp. | reverse complement strand
CGGGATAATCCGTTGTGGGGCGCGTCCCGGATCCACGGCGAACTGTTGATGCTGGGCTTTGAAGTGGCCCAGTCAACGGTATCAAAATACATGGTGCGCGGTCGAAGGCCGCCATCGCAAAGCTGGGAGACATTTTTGCGCAACCACGCCAATGCGATCGCTGCGATCGATCTGTGTGTGGTCACGACGGTGACGTTTGAACGGCTGTTTGCCTTCCTGGTCGTTGGTCACGGCCGGCGACAATTGCTATGGCTTGAGGTAACGCGACATCCCACGGCGGAATAGTTGGCGCGGCAGATCACCGAAGCGTTTCCTTGGGCTACGGCCCCGAGGTATCTGATCCGTGACAATGACGGCGCCTACGGACATGTCTTCACCGGTCGCGTGAGGGCGATGGGAATCGGCTCGCCCTGGCAAAATGGCATGCTGAACGTCTGATCGGGACGTTTCGCCGGGAGCGTCTGGATCAGATGCTGATCTATGGCGAATGCCACCTGCGCCAAATTCTGTCCGTTTACGCGGCTTATTACAACTGCACGCGCACGTACCTTGTGTTACAAAAGAATGCGCCGATACAGCGAGCAATCCAACGAACTGGCAACATCACTGCTATCCCAATCTTGGGCGGACTACACCATGAATACGTGCGGATATAATTTCCGGAAAGGACAGGATTCACGTCTCGGATTGAAGCTTAGCGACTGAGCAGGCGCGCCGAAAGCGAGCTTTGATGCTCCGATGGAGGAGCCTCAGGCGGCGCGCTGCCAGTCAATCACGGTGGCAACCCAGGCGTTGTGCTCGGGTTCCAGACGCAGCCGGTACGGCTTAAAGCCCCTCTGGCGCAGCTCCATCGATACGTCGGCGGCGTCGGCCGTCTCGGGCGCGCTGAAGCCGGCGCTGATGCGCCCATTCGGGGTTTCGACGAACACACGGCGACGATGGTAGCGCATGTCGTTCTTGGTTCTCCAAAATCCGGTCTGGCGTCGACCGGCTAAGCCGGCGGCGGCACTCTGCGTTTCGCAATGCGCGTAGGGCCGGCGCTCGGCCGTGGCGAAGCAGCGGCCGGCAGCATGTAGGTGCGGCCCGACAGATTTCCAAGATCGCTAGCCTGGGCGCCCGTTTCGCCGCATCCGATCCTCCGAAAATCGCGATGCAAGCGCAGAATCATTGCCGTCGGCGTGATCGCAAACGGCCAAACAAACGGACGGGGCGACCCTGCTTGCACCAAAATCCGCATTTTCCGCCTCAGGCCACCGCGTCAACCGGATCATCAGTGAGCCGGCACGCCTTGCGATAGAAAATGTCGAGATATTGCCTAAGATCTTCCAATGACTCTGAGCTCAGGCTTGGCGGGAAATTTATCGTCACCCGACCTTCGTCCAGCGTAAAAACTTCTGTGCCGTTGGTCCCGGCTAACTTCAACTTGCTCACGACAGACATCTGTTCCTCCTTGATTGAGCAGGCAAAGCCTCACACGGAGAAATCAATAGACCCGCAAGTTCTATGTTGCTTGGGTGGATTGCCGTGACCCTTAATCAGAAACCTTAACAAACGCCGATCAATGAGATTTGCGCCGTTGGCGCTCCGATTGGTTAGATCGAAAATCCCTCTCTACGCTCGCGCTCGCGCGTTTTGGTTATCGGCGCGGCTGGGAAGCTGTGGCGCTCCCGGCCGAGCTCGTCGCTATGTTGCCCCGCTGAGGGTGTGCTCCGGGCGAAAATCAAGCGGGCGCGGCTCCAGAAGGGTGCGGCTGCCCCCGAAATTTTCCCTTACCGTTCAATGGGCCCTAATCCGCCGCACCTCGCAGATAACCCATTGAAAATGCGCAATTTCGCGAATACTACTTCCCCCACCATCCAGGGATCAGGTATCAGCAGTCAGGCATCACGGAAGTGGGAGGGCTTGTGACCGGATCGCTGGTTCCTGAAGCCTGATACCCGATCCCTGATACCCGGCGCGGGTGTAGCTCAATGGTAGAGCAACAGCCTTCCAAGCTGATGACGGCGGTTCGATTCCGCTCACCCGCTCCAACACTTAGCCGGAATTGAAGGGCGGGTTTTGCTGCCGGTTTTGCAGATCATGAGCCCGTTCCGTTCCGGTTCAAGCGCTCGATGAGCGCCTTGGTGGCGGCCTGCCGGCCCACATAGCGGCGGATGATCTTCTCCACCGTTTCTTCCTCCCAGCCCATGATCTCCGCGATCTCGCGCGGTTTCAGGTTGGCAAGGTAGAATTTGGTCGCGGCGGTTCCACGCAGATCATGAAAGTGCAGGTCGCGGTCGTCCCACTTGGTCACCGCCTTGACCCACTGCACGGCGCTCGAAAGGCCGCATTGCGTCCATGGACTGTGGCGGGCGCTGGTCAGGACCGTGGGCGAGCGTTTCGGGATACGGTCAAGCACCGCCCGCAAGTCGTCATAAAGCGGGATGATCGCCTCGCGTCGATGCTTGCTCTTGCCGGTAGTCAGCACAATGGCATCCTCACCGACATGCGACCATGCGAGGCGGATCAGATCGCCGAGCCGAAGGCCGGTATGGGCGGCCAGATCGACTGCATATGCTAGCTCGGGCGAGCAGGCGAGGGCGCCCTTCGGCGTCCGGGCCGCCTTGAACTCGGCGACGTCGGCGTCGGTCCAGATGATATCCGACCTGTCGGTGCTATAGAGCCGTTTGATGCCGTCGCAGGGGTTGCCCGCGATCTTGCCGAGCGGATCGACGGCGTAAGCCAGCACACGTGACAAAACTTGCATTCCGTAATCGGCCGTACGTGGCCGATCGGCCCATTGGTTGCGCCACTGGCGGATCACCTTTCGGATTTTTTCGGGCCGGTCGAATTGAGCGATGCGGAGTTCGCCGAAATAGTCAGCAATCCGGTCAAGCCAGGGGGACCAGTTCTTCCGTGTCGAATCCGCAAGCTTCTGCTTGTAGTCAGCGCTGGCCCGATAAAGCACGACCAGCGATTTGAAGCGACCAGGATCCGGCGTATGGCGAGACTCAATCGCTTCATTGTAACTCGCCATGAACTCGGGAGAGCCGGGCTGACCGCGTAGGCGAGGCCCGCCACGCCATGCATAGTAGTACGTCCGCCCCTTTGCCCTCGTTTTTGCGATGCCCTTCAGATCAACTTTGACCATGTCGCGCCTCAAATTCTGACAGCTCTGCATCAAGATCGTTGACTGTTCCCATTTGGGTTGCCGGCACGATGGAAATTGTGCCGGTTTTGATATCGATATCCAATCGGCCAACCTCTACACCGGCGGCGTTGGCACCTTGCACGGCCCGCGCAATGTCGCGCTGTTTAAAAGTGCATGCCTTACGCATTAAAGGAAGTCTCCCCAGCCTTCGGACGACGGTCGAGGAATGGCGGAATATCTAGCCCGTCGGCCTGGATCTCGTGTGCGCGAGTAAGATCAGTAAGATTGGTAAGATTACAATATTGCGCTTGCAGATCAGTTGCTTGCTGCAGGTTTCTTTCTTATCGATCTTACCGGCATCTTTAGGAACCGCGTAAACACCGCGCCTTAGTCTCGCGATCTCACCGTCGCGAGACATTTTATACAAGAGTTGGTCGACTGCATTGCGGTCAGTCCGCTCGGTGGCGGCCATGATTTCGTGCACCGACATGCCCTCTGGGAATGCGGCCAGCACCTCAATGATCTGCTTGCGCTCAGCCGATATCGCTGCTTCTGCCGCTTCTGCTCCGAGAATCGTCCATCGGCAGGTGGACTTGTTGAATTGTAGCGAAGTTTCGCATTCCTCAACGTCGCGCCCCCGGACTAGAAGCTGTACCGAACCGGCTTGGCCGCGCATTATCAGGATTGTATCGGCCGCTCCCGTAAGCCCGAGCGTGCCGCTGACGGTATCGAATGGATCCTCGGCGTCCATCTTGCGATTGTGGTGAAGCAAGACGATGGCGAGTCCAGGCCTGCTTTTTGTAATCGCCTGCAACCCACTGATCGCTTCATAGTCGGTGCTGTAGCTCTGTGTCCCCCATTTAGGTTGGGAACGAAATTTCTCCAATGTGTCAATGAGAACCAATGTTGGAGCGCTGACAGTCTCGCACCACGCCTTGATGTCCTCCAATCCCCCTTCGTTTGCGCGTCGCCATGATGTTTGCAGCGTTAAGCGCGATGGCCATGGGATTTCACTTTGTAGAAGTTTCGCTACACGCTGCTTTAGGCGACGCTGGCTGTCTTCAAGGGCGAGGTACAGGACATCACCTTGACTCGGTTTAATCGTCCCAAGCGTGAACCGATCAGAAGTTGCTGCAATACACAGGTCGAGGGCGGCCCAGCTTTTGCCGATCTTGGGCTTCCCCACCAGCAGTGTAATGCCTTCAGGAATAAACGCCGGTACGACGTAGCGAACCGGGTCGAACTGTTTTCGCTGCAGGTCGCGGGCGCTTATTGCCCCGATCATCCAGTTCGGTCGATCGGCGAGGGTATCAAGCTCAGCGTTGGAGGCAGCATTGATATCGATCATGCTGCTTTCCGCTTATATTCACGCCGCTTGAATTTACGGGCGAGCTTGCGCTTGCGACGGCCCAGCGCTTTGCGCTTGAGCAAGAGGCGTTCGCGGTGGCTTACGATGCCAAGAATGAGATCGACAATCGCCGGCCACGATGCCTCATTGCACTCAATTCGATTCTGGTGTAGAAAATTCATTGTATAACTCCTTTTGCCCGGTTCGCGGTGCAACGCGGCCGGGCGTTTTCATCCCGGCAGGGCTTTGCGTTTTATGCTTTAGGCTGCGTTCGACTCAGCCACGGGCGGAAGGCGTTCGATCCATAACTGCAGATCGGCGGCGGCAATGATGATCCGCTTGCCAACGCGCTTTGCGGTCAGGCGGCCGTGCTGAATTTCTTCGCGAAGTTTCGTTCGACCGATGCCCGCCAGCTTGGCGGCTTCCGGCTCTGAAAATGCTAGTTTGTCTTGCATATTGCGCCTCGTAATGTCGCGCCGGGATTGGCGCGATTCATGGCGCAACGATATTTTGGACGGGTATGTAAAAGCGAAGGACAAAAAATGCGCGGCATTATTTGTCCGAAATTTTGTCGCTGGACTCGTTTAGGGCGGCAATCCCTGCATTGATGCGTCGGTTGAGACGTTTGACGTGCGCATCAATCGTGGTGGTGTGGGGAAGATATCCGGCGTTGTAAAAGGCGGTTACGGCGGCCTTAATTGATCCTCGGCTTATTGCGTCTGCCAAAACAAAAAGATCGCGCCCAGAAATTGCTTCTGGACGCCGGGGTCTACCACGCCTCCTTTTTCTCGGACGTGTGGCTTGAGCTTGCCGATCAACTTCACAATGTCGGCTAGAATGTCCCTGTTGGCAGCGGCATCGCTAAGAGATAGTCCGTCAATAATTTTCTTGACGTAGTTCTGTGGTAGATGCTTGCTTCGTGAAAGTGCGCGTGCGAGTGATTTCTCCCCGGCGGTCCATCCGCGAATAAACCAAACCTTTTGCTCAATCGCTTTTGCCTCCACTTCGATCTTGCGTTTTTCGGCGGCCGATAGGTCATTTTCTTCGTTCATAAGTGAGCGCATAACGACCAGCCCGGTCTCAACGTCAGCCTGCCAATCTCGCTTAGAGGGGTTGGAAGCCGTCATGCGGTAATCCTACTTCGGCCAACTAGCCTACGCTTAACGATTCAGTACGGCGCAGGGCTCCGGCAAACCGAAGCAAAAGCAGGGCGCGGTCTCGAAGCCCCTTTATCAGTATGCCCTTGGTACCGGCTATTTTCGCCAAAAGTCCTTGAATCGCGTCGGCGTTAGCTCGGTGTATCTCACCGTGTGCTGAATGTTGCGGTGCCCAAGGTACGCCTGCAGCGCCCTTGTGTCGTGCCCCTTATTGGCTAGCGCGTAGCCGCAGGCGTGCCTGAGCATGTGCGGGTGGGCCTTAAACCCGAGCTTGGCCTG
>JARRNI010000421.1:0-9657 GCA_037385125.1 Pseudolabrys sp. | reverse complement strand
GTCGCCTCCAACATGGCTTGGCACATGCTCTCTCCCACCTGCGCCGACCATTTCAGCACCTCGATTTCCTCGGCGCTCTTGACGGCGGTGAGCTCGAAGAAGCGGTTGCCGACCGGCTTGAACGTGGCATCCGGCAAATCTTCCAGCACCGCCTGCCAGGTGTTGTAGGGCATCGGACCATCGAAATAGAACGGCGGGTAGGGCTCGAGCCCGATCACGCCGAACGCGCTCTTGTCCAGCCCCTTGTCCTCGATGATCTCGACCAGCTTCGAGCCCAGTTTGCCGACATAGATGTTTTCCGGACGAATCCAGCCTTGCGACTTGGTGTAGCCGGCCTGGATGTGGTCCTCCACCACGGTCGTCAGGAAGACGATCGAGATCGGCTCTTCGTTCTTGGGAAACACCACGATGGAGCCGGCGCGCTCGTTGGTGAAATAGGTGTCGGGCGCGAAGGAGGCGGGGAACGCGCCCTCGCGGTCGCCGTAGACGATCAAGGCGTCGACGCCTTCTTCCTCCATCAGACGGTTGGCGAGTTGCCAGCGCCGGTCGCGTTCGGCAGCGAGTAGGTCGGGACGTTGTATCGGTTCTTCATGGCGCGGTTCTCCTCTCGCTTATTGGGCCCGGACGCCGTCGATTTGCGCGACGCCGAGGGGAAGCTTGGCGGTGCCGGTGAAGCGGTCGCCGTCGACGGTGCCGGCGACCTGCGCCTTCAGGCGGCCGAGCGGAGTCTTGATCTTGGTGGCGAACGCAACCTCGTTGCCGGTGACGGTGCCGCCGGTGAACTCGGTGCTGCCCTTCGGGTTGTCGAGCCTGCCGCTGAGGGACTCGCCGTCCATCCACAAGGTCAGCGACCCTTCCTGCGGGCCGACCGGGGTCTTCACGGTGACTTTGTAGCTGCCTGCGACTGACATGGTTGTGCTCCTTCTGCCTGGCCGCGGCGTGGCCTTATCGCTCGGTGGCCGCCGCCGCGTTCGATGTGCAGGAGCCTAGGCGCGGCCCCGCCGGCGCACAGTGGCCGATGTGGACAATCGCTTTGCCTTTTCGGACAATCGCGCGGAGATGACGGCTAACGGCGAATTCGTCTCCGAGCGCGGGCTGCTTGTGCTGGCCGAGGCCGCGGCGAGACTGGGCATCAATATCGATCTTGCCGCGATCGCGCCGACCCGGCTCGCGTCCGGGCGCGATACGCTGGTGCCGTCTGCGGAGTATCAGGCGGTCGTCCGGTCGATCTTCGCCGATCCGCGCGAAACGCTCGGCATCGCGCTCGCCCGCGCGCTGCCGATCGAATCATCCGGCCTTTGGGGCTTCCTTTTGCGCTCCAGCCCGATCTTCGGCGACATGCTGCGGCGGGCGGAGCGCTATATCCGTATCGTCTTCCGCTATACGCGCCTCGTGCTGGCGGAGGAGGGCGAGCGGGGAGGAGGGCGAGCGGGTGGCGGCGGTGTGCGACCACCCCGATCCTTCGCCCTTCGGCCGGCATGAGCAGGAGGTCTGCTTTTTTCTCGGGCAGTGGCTGACCTGGGGACGCAGCCTGGTGGGCGATGCGGTCGTAGCGGAAGAAACCCGCATGCGCTGGCAAGGGCCCGCCGACCGCGCGCCTTTCGAGACGTTTTTCGGCTGCCCGGTGCGCTTCGGCGCCGAGGACGACGCGCTGGTATTCCGCCGCAGCGTGCTCGACCTGCCGCTGCCGGAGCACACGCCGGAGCTGACCGACATGTTCGACGCCTATGCCGCGGCGCTGATCCGCCGCATGGCGCCGGAAACCCCGTTCATCGACCGGGTGCGGGAGGCGATGGCGGAAGGCTTCCTCACCGATGCCACCAGCGAGGGCGCCATCGCCCGGCGGCTGGGTATCACGGTGCGCACCTTGCACCGGCGGCTCGCCGAGTCGCAGACGTCGTTTCGCCAATTGCGCAACGCGCTGCTGCGCACGCGCGCGGAGAATCTGCTGCGCGAGGGCGAGCTACCGATTGCCGAAGTCTCCTATCTGCTGGGATACGCGGAGCCCTCGACGTTCCACCGCGCCTTCCGCCGCTGGACCGGGCTGGCGCCGGCGGAATGGCGGAGCCGGGTATCGGCATAACCCCCAGATTTTTCCCGGCACGCCAAGCGGGGCCGCGCGCAACATCTGCGTCAGACTGACGCAAACGCCGCTTACTCAATCTCACAGAACGATTGGTCCGCCAGCGCGTTGTTGCAACGGGGGGAGGTCGGCTTCGGCGGAATCTCGAAATTTCACGCTTCATTCGATTACAATATGGCAGAAAATGGTATTTGGCGGCCTGACCCAAGTCGCGGTGCTGGCCTCCGGCGGCGGCGGACGCCGTCGCGCTGCGGAAAAATAATTGTGCAGCGCCTGTTTTGGTTTTTCGCAGCGGCGCTGTTGCCCGCAGGCGGCGCCTGCGCTGCGGTCAAACTCAGCTTTCTCGATCCGCAAGGCCCGGTCGCGAGCGCGCAGCGCGGCTACCTCATCGCCTTTTGCCTGTTGTTAACCATCGTCGTTCTGCCGGTGCTCGTGCTCACGCCATTGATCGCCTGGCGCTACCGCTACCGCAACAGGTCCGCGCCCTACCGGCCGCGCTGGTCTTTCTCCTGGCCGCTCGAAATCGTGGTCTGGGGCGTGCCGTTCGCCATCGTGGTCGTGCTGGCGGTATGGCTGTGGCGCGGCACCCACGCGCTCGATCCTTACGCGCCGATCGCTTCCGCCCGGCCGCCGCTGCAGGTGAATGTGGTCGGCTATGACTGGAAATGGCTGTTCATCTACCCGCAGCTCGGCATCGCCAGCATCGGCCAGTTCGCGTTTCCCGCCGATCGGCCGCTGGCGATCGAGCTCACCTCCAACACGGTGATGCAGTCCTTCTTCATTCCGGCGCTCGGCAGCCAGATCTACGCCATGGCCGGTATGGTGACGAAGCTGAACTTAAAGGCCAACGGCGCGGGCCGTTTCCGCGGCGAGAACACCCAGTACAACGGCAATGGGTTCCACCGGCAGAAATTCACCGCCGTGGCGATGACGCCGGCGAACTTTGCGGCGTGGAGCGCGCGGGCGAAAGCGCACGGCATCCCCATGACCGCCGCCGCCTACAAAGCGATCCGGCAGCGCGCGACCGCCGAACAGACGCGCAAGGCCCTGCGGGTCGAGGCTCCGCCGGACGGCGCCATTACTTTCAGCGGCGTGTCACCCGATCTGTTCAATAAAATTGTCCGTTCGTTCCATGGCGGATCGGCCGATGCCGCAGTGCTGGTCGGCGCAAAGGCCGTGCGCGCCGGTGCCGTCACCGCCAACCGCCGCCGCGCGGCAGACTAGGACCGCCCGCGCATGTCGTCCCTCCGATACGATCTCATCGGCAAGCTCGCCCTCAGCCATTTACCCTTCTGGGATGCGCTGCAGCACCCGACCACCGAGAACGTCGTCAACGCGGTCATCGCCACCACCGCTGCGTCGATCGTGATCATCGGCGCTGCCGTCGCCGTTTTCCTCATTACCTGGTACGGCAAGTGGAAGGTGCTGTGGTCGGACTGGCTGACCAGCGTCGATCACAAGAAGATCGGCATCATGTACGTGGTGCTGGCCTTCGTGATGCTGGCGCGCGCGGTGATCGAAGCCGTGCTCATGCGCACGCAGCAGGCCTTCGGCCTGGGCGGCGGCTTCCTGTCGCCGGATCACTTCGGACAGCTGTTCAGCACCCACGGCTCGATCATGATCTTCTTCATGGCGATGCCGTTCCTGACCGGCATCATCAACTACGTCATGCCGCTGCAGATCGGCGCGCGCGACGTAGTCTTCCCGGTGATGAACTCGGTCAGCCTCGGCCTGACCGCGGCCGGCGCGGCCATCGTCATGGTGTCGCTGGTGATCGGCAAGTTTTCGACCGGCGGCTGGAGCGGCTATCCGCCCTATACCGAGACCGCGTTCAACGCCGGCGTCGGGCCCGACTACTGGATCTGGGCGGTCACGCTGTCCTCGATCGGCTCGACCATGACCGGCATCAATTTCGCCGTCACCATCTACAAGAAGCGGGCGCCGGGCATGGGCTATTTCCGCATGCCGCTGTTCACCTGGACCGCCCTGTGCACCAGCATCCTGATGATCTTCGCCATGCCGCCGCTCACCGTCGCGACCGGGCTGCTCGCGCTCGACCGCTATCTCGGCTACCACTTCTTCACCAACGGGTTCGGCGGCAACATGATGAACTACGCCAACCTGTTCTGGCTGTTCGGCCACCCGGAAGTCTACATCCTGATCCTGCCGGCGTTCGGCGTCTATTCCGAGGTGTTCTCGACGTTCTCAGGCAAGACGCTGTACGGCTACACGTCGCTCGTGCTGGCGACGATGACGATTGCCTTCCTGTCCTTCACTGTCTGGCTGCACCACTTCTTCACCATGGGGCAGGACGCAAACATCAACGGTGCCTTCGGCATGGCCACCATGCTGATCGGCATCCCTACCGGTGTGAAAGTATACGACTGGCTGCTCACCATGTACCGCGGCCGCGTGCGCTTCACGGTGCCGCTGGTCTATGGCCTGGCCTTCCTGATGCTATTCGTCATCGGCGGCATGTCGGGCATTCTGCTGGCCAATCCGAGCATCGACTATCAGGTGCACAACACCCTTTTCCTGGTGGCGCACTTCCACAACATGCTGATCCCCGGCCTGCTGTTCGGCATGCTGGCGGCCTATCACTTCTGGTTTCCCAAGGCGTTCGGCTTCAGGCTCGACGAGCGCTGGGGCATGACCGCCGCGCTGTGCTGGATCGTGGGCTTCGTGCTCGCCTTCTTTCCGCTCTACGCGCTCGGATTTCTCGGCTTTCCGCGCCGGACCGTGGCGTATTTCGATCCGGTCTACCAGCCCTACATGATCGTGGCGGTGATAGGCGCGGGCTTCATTTTCGCCGCGCTGACCAGCCTCATCGTCCAACTCGTGGTGTCGGTGCGCCGACGCTCCATGTACCGGGTCACCGCCGGCGATCCGTGGGACGGGCGAAGCCTCGAATGGTCGACGCCCGCGCCGCCACCCGAGTACAACTTTCCAGTCATTCCGGAGGTGAGCGCGCGCGACAATTTCATGGTCGCCAAGGAGTATGACGTTGCCTATCAGGTGCCGCGGGAGTTCACCGATATCGAGATGCCGAAGAATAGCGCGCTCGGCATGGTTCTGTGCGTTGCCGGCGGGCTGATCGCATTCGGGCTGGTGTGGCACATCTGGTGGATGGTGGGCGCCGCCGCGCTGATCGCCGTGGCCGCCATCATCGGCCGCGGATTCGTGCGCGACAGCGAGAAAGTCATTCCCGCCCGCGAGGTCGAACGCTCTTACATGCGCTGGCTCGACGTGGTGGCGGCCACGCGCCCGGTCTCGCGGGCGCTCGAGACGAAAACGGTGAACGCGGGCCGCGCAGCCCATCCACTCGCGGAGGCGGCCGAATGAGCGTCGAACCGATCCGATATCCCGGACTGAATCTCGGTGCCGCACATCCGGAAGTGAATGATCGCTCCGAAGAACTGATGTTCGGCTTCTGGGTGTTCATGATGAGCGACGCCATTCTGTTCGGCCTGCTGTTCGCCACCTATGCGACCATGCTCGGCGTGACCGCGGGCGGGCCGGGGCCAGCACAACTGTTCGACATCAAGAGCGTCCTCATCGAGACGCTGGCGCTGCTTTCCAGCAGCTTTACCTACGGCATCGCCTCGTTGACGCTCAAATACGGACATGGCAGGCGCCGGGCACTGATCGCGTGGCTGTGCGTGACGCTTGCTTTGGCGTTCGTGTTTCTCTGGTTCGAGAGCCACGATTTCCTGTCGATGGTCGGCAAGGGTGCCGGGCCGGAGCGCAGCGGCTATCTCTCGGCCTTCTTCGCGCTGGTGCCACTGCATGGTCTGCACGTGACCACCGGCTGCATCTGGATGATCGCTCTCATCGTGCAAACGGCGGTTTACGGGATCGACAGGGACGTGAAGCACGGTCTGTTGCGGCTCGGCCTGTTCTGGCACTTCCTCGACATCGTTTGGGTCGCGATTTTCTCCCTTGTCTATCTCGGGGGGCTGTCATGTTTTTTCCCTCGTCTATCTCGGGGGGCTGTCATGACGCATTTTGATCGTTCTCCGCGGCGGCTAGGCGGTGGCGGGCGCAACGGCTGGCTGGGCCTGCCGCGGGCCTTCGGCGCCTTTCTGGTGTTCGCGGCGCTGCCCGTGACGCTCGCCTACCTGTTCGGCGGCGCGCCGGCGCGCAGCGAACCGGGCCGCAACGAGCAGGAGGAATACCGGCGCGATCTGCGCTCCTATCTCTGGGGCATCGGCCTTGCGCTCGCGCTGACGGCGGTGCCGTTCGCCATGGTCAACTGGTCGGCCGCGCCGCAATTCTGGCTGTTCGTTGCGATCGGCACCTGCGCCCTGGTGCAGGTGGTCGTCCACTTTCGCTTCTTTCTACACGTCGATTTTTCCCAGCAGAAGCGGGAAGACCTGCACCTCATTCTGTTCTCGACTCTCATTCTGACGACCATGATCGGCGGCACGATCTGGATCCTGACCAATCTTGCCGTGCGGATGCATTGAGGGCGGGCGCGCCGAGCGCGCCGGCGACGCCGATCCCGGCGGAGGAGGGACGGCGGTAGGCGAGGACGGCTTTCCCGCTCAAGCCGCCCTGTAATCAAGAACCTTACCGGCGATTCACCACGGTGGCTTCACCGTCGGTTCGTTGCGGTATTTCCGGTATCGATTCACCTGATGTTCAGTACCTGGCGTTAGGTCGCCTCGTACAGGGCCGCCGCCATTTGCTCGCGGTGGGTAGAGTCACATGCGAGTTCCCTCGCCAGCGAAGTTGCGCGCCGCGACCGGGCGGCATCGGTTGATCGTGCAGGAAGCCCTGCTGCTGGCGGCGTGCATGGCTTTCGCCGCGCTGGCGGCCTACTTCTATGACATTTTCCCGAATCCGCCCGGCGTGCCGACTCAGGTCGACGTTATCGAGCCGGACGAAGCCTTCGCGCTGGCGATGCTGCTCTGCCTCGGCCTGCTAGCGCTTTCCTGGCAATTCCTCTTGTCGCAACGGCGGGAGGTGGCGCGTCGCATCGCAGCCGAGCGGCGGGCGCGCGAGCTTGCCATGCAGGACGGTCTCACCGGGTTGCCTAACCGTCGCCAGTTCGATCACGAGCTGCAAGCGGCGATCGAGGCGCCGCCGCGTAAGGGCGGGGCGCACGCGGTGTTCCTGCTCGACCTGAACGGTTTTAAGCACGTCAACGATCTCTACGGCCACGGCATCGGCGACGAAGTGCTGATCATCGTGGCCATGCGGCTGCGCCGTGCCGCCCGCGACGGCGACCTGGTCGTGCGCTTCGGCGGCGACGAGTTCGCCATTCTCGCCCGCCAGCTGGCCGGCTCGGAAGACGCCACCAGCATCGCACTGCGCGTAGTCAAGGAATTCGAACACCCCATCGTGACCGGCGCGATCCAGCACCGGATCGGGATCGGCATCGGCATCGCGCTCATTCCGCAGGACGGGACGGACGAAATCGAAATTCTGCGTAAGGCCGACATCGCCATGTATCGCGCCAAAGCCGAGGGGCAGTCGGTCTCGCGTTTCTTCGACGCGGAAATGGACGCCCGCATCCGCGAGCGCGACCTCATCGAGCGCGACCTGCGCCCGGCTATCGCGGACGGCAGCATCGAGCCCTACTACCAGCCGCTGGTCGAGCTGGGGACGGGCCGCGTCATCGGCTTCGAGGCGCTGCCGCGCTGGACGCACCCGACGCTCGGTCCGGTGCCGCCGGAGCGCTTCATTCCGGTGGCGGAAAGCTGCGGCCTGATCAACGCGCTGACCGACCGTCTGCTGCGGCAAGCGGCGGGCGCCGCCCGCCAATGGCCGGACGATGTCATCCTCGCCTTCAACATTCTGCCTTCGCAGCTCAAGGACCACACCTTGGGGCTGCGCATCGTCGGCATTCTGGGCGACGCCGGGCTTGCGCCGCACCGGCTCGAAATCGAGCTGACCGAGGCGGCCATCGTGGGCGATCTCGACGGCGCGCGCAAAGTGCTCGGGCCGCTGCATGACGTCGGCGTGCGTATCTCGCTCGACGATTTCGGCACCGGCTATTCGAGTCTGTACCAGTTGCGCAATCTCAAATTCGACAAGATCAAGATCGAGCGCAGCTTCGTCGAGAGGATGCAGCAGGATGAAGGCGCCATGGCGCTGGTGCGCGCGCTCTCAGGGTTCGGCCACGGGCTCGGCCTGACGGTGACCGCCGACGGGGTCGAGCGGGCGGGGCAGGCCGCGGTGTTGCAGCAGCACGGCTGCCAGCAGGCGCAAGGCGCATTCTACAGCGCGCCGATGCCGGCGGCCGCAACCGCCGATTTTCTCGCCAGCCACGCCGAGAAAAGCGAAGATTCGCGCGCCCACTTCGCTTGAGGCAGCGCGCCCCGCGGTTTCGATCGCTTGTCGAGGGGTGACACGGCCCGGCCTTCGATGGCAGTATCATGGGTGAAAGCCGCGCGGGCTGGAGTCCAGCGCGGTAACAACAAGAACTCAAGAGGAACGCCATGTCCGAAAGACCCGCCGCCGGCCGCATCCGCACCCTCGCTGCGCTCGCCGCCGGCGCCATCATCGCCCTGACCGCGCTGACGCCGTCGGCTTCCGCCACCGAGCGCACCTTTAAGCCGGACGGCCAGTTCAGCATCCTGTTTGCCGCCAAGGCCAAATCGCAGAAGATCGGCCACGGCAACATCGCCACGCAGAGCTGGTCGGGGCGGGACGACGATATTTATTATGGCGTGAGCCAGTCGACCAGCAGCGTGCGTTTCAACGCCGAGAAGGAACTGGCCGCGAATTTCACCAATTTCATCAGGGAAGTTCACGCCAAGGTGCTCAAGCAGGAGCGCCAGCAATGGCCGACGCCGCACGGGCTCGTCCCGGCGTTGCGCTACGCCTTCCGGCTGCCGAACGGTCAGATGGGCAAGGGCGTGTTCGTGGTGAGCCGCGACACCGTCTTCGGCGCCGTCGCGGTGGACTACAAGAAACCGGCGCGCGAGGAGAGAACGCAGACTCCGACGCAAACCCTACCTCGGCCGCGGCCTCGGAAATCGTCACGTCGGCTTGCGCAAGACTGGCGGCGGCGAGGTGGATACGCCACTGGGAAAGATACTGCATCGGCCCGTAACCGAAGCGCTGCTTGAAGCGGTCCGCAAGCGTCGAGCGCGAGGTCGCGGCCTTCTGTGCGAGCAGCTCGACGGTCCACGGGTAGGCCGGATCGGCATGCAGCAATTGCAGCGCGCGCGCCATCAAGGGATCGTGCAGCGCGCCGAACCACCCCTGGTCGCGGTTGTTGAGGGCGTCCGCGTGGCGGCGGATCATCTCGACGAAGAAGAGTTCGGCGGCGCGGAACACCAATGATGCGGCGCCCGGAAGCGCTTCCTCGGCTTCCTGCACCATGTAGTCGAGGATGGCTTGCAGGCCCGTCTGCCTTGCGGAGTCGCCGAAATAGAACGTGATGAAGTTGGGCATTTCCTCCAGGAAAGGGATCACCGTCGTGTTCGACGAATGCAGGTAGCCGCACACGATCTTCGCCGGCTCGCCGCCGCCACCGTAGCTGAGAACCGGAAGCTCACTCCACGGCACCGGCGGCAGCAGCTCGCTGACCGGCTTGTAGCTGCCGCAGTCGCTGTCGGCGAGCG
>JARRNI010000420.1:0-4681 GCA_037385125.1 Pseudolabrys sp. | reverse complement strand
GCCGGAAGCCATGGCGGCAAGCCGTGAAAAGAGCTCTATGCCCCTGGACCCCCCTAGCCGCCCGGCCCGCTAACCGCCCGCTAACCTTGATCACCGAGGCCTGCGCCCATCGGGAGCCACTATGAATTGTCACAGAGGTCGGTTATAAATCTTGCTATGTGTTGTAAGCGACGGAGTGCGCCGTGGACCGGACCGTGGCCCGTCTGAACATCGAGCATTACAGGCGGCTGTTGGCCAACGAGACCGACGAGCAGCGGCGCCAGACTATTCAGCGGCTGCTGGCCGAGGAGGAGGCGAAGCTCGCGGGTCCGGCGCCCAAAGAGCGCCGCAAGGCCCGCTAGCTAGGGCTGGCCGCTGCGGTCCTGCCCATCGGCCCATTCGCGCCAATGGGTGGGATGCACGTCTAGCCGCTCCCGCGTTTCCGACTTCATCCAGCCGTCGAGGATGCGCCGGCAGGCGAAGACCAGCGCATGCGGGCCATCATTGTCGATGACGGCGAGCTCGAGGTCACGGTCGAAAGGGGCGCTGGAGATAGGCTGCCACATGGCGCCACGATGCCTGCCTGCAACATGCCGGCATTGACCTAGATCAGAAAAGCCCGCGCCGCTGCACCGGCCGGCGGCCTAGCCTCGGCCACGGCCGCCTGCTGCCTGACAATGGAACTTAGGTGGATGGATGCCCACAAAATAATATCGCAATAGCAAGAGTTCCAGGAACCCTTCGGCGCGACCCGCGTTTGTGACGCATCCGGTAAAATCCGGATGGTTGCAACCCAACTTCGGGGGTTTCAATGAAATCGGCCATCACGAAGCGTTCCGTCGTTATCGGCGGTCACAAGACCAGTGTGAGTCTCGAAGAGCCATTCTGGAGTGCCGTGCGCGAGATTGCCGGCAACCAGCAGATGACCGTGTCCAGCCTGCTGCGTCAGATCGACCTCGAGCGGCGTAACGCCAACCTGTCGTCGGCCATCCGGGTGTTCGTCCTGGAAAACGTGCGCGCCCAGACGGCGGGTGTGCACGAGCAGCAGCGGCCGGCCAACGGCGACGCGGTCTGGCGACCTGCCCTGTGATAAAGCGCGCCGCCGGCCCCGGGGGCCGGCGGCCCTGGCAACCTGGTCTTGGCAAGCTGTCAGACGGCCGCTAGCGTCGGCGCGTTCGATTGAAGGAGCGCCGAGTGGCCGAGACTGTTTTTGCTCCCCAGCGCGAACGCGCGGCCGCGCCGTTGCGGCGCTGGTATCTTGCCGCGGCTGCCGTCGCCGTCGTGGTGATGATTGCGGCGATCCGCTCCAATTCGCTCTGGTTCCTCAATTTCGTGCACGTGATGAGCGGCGCGCTGTGGACCGGCATCGACCTGTTCATGGGCTTCGTGGTCGGCCCGGTCCTGCGCCGCGTTTCGCTCGACACCCGCCGCGCCATCATCGCCGGCCTCATGCCGCGCACGCTCGTGCTGATGCCGACCCTCGCCGTGATCACCGGCACCGCCGGCTGGTTCCTGGCGGAGCGGCTGGGCTTCATCGCGCTGCCCTATCCGCAGTTCTTCTGGGTGATCGCGGCGCTTGCGATCATCGCCGTGCTCACGGTGCAGGGCCTCGGCTATCTCCTGCCGATGAACCTCAAGCTCTATTTCGAGATCCAGAAGGACGGGCCCGATCCCGACAAGCTCAAACGCTGGATGCGCACTTATGTACGGGTGGTGGCGGTGCAGGGCTGCATGCAAGTCGCCATCATCGTGGTGATGGCGAAGTTCGCGACGGGGTTTTGAGGATGCAGCGGGCTCAGCTTTTCTACTCATCCTGAGGAGAGCGCGAAGCGCTCGTCTCGAAGGATGAGGCCCGTGCCGTGGCCATCCCATCCTTCGAGACGCGCCTGACGGCGTTCCTCAGGATGAGAATGGAGGAGCGCTTCGCTAAACGCCCAAATGCCGCTGCAAGACCTCAGGGTTGGCCTTGATCTCGGCCGCCGGACCTTCGTGCACGATGTGGCCGTTGTTGATGATGTAGGCGCGGCTTGCCAGAGCCAAAGTCGCCGCCAGGTTCTGCTCCACCAGCACGATAGTCTGCCCGGCCGCCGCCAGGTTGCGGCAGGCCTGCATCAGGTCGCGCACGATCACCGGCGCCAGCCCCTCGAACGGCTCGTCGAGCAGGACGATCTTGGGATCGCGCACCAGCGCCCGCGCGATCGCCAGCATCTGCTGCTCGCCGCCCGAAAGATCGGTGCCGCGGCTACCGCCGCGCTCGGCCAGTCGCGGGAACATTTCGTAGATGCGCTCGAGCGGCCAGCGCTGCGACGCGGTCAGCCCGGCCAGCACCAGGTTCTCCTCGACATTGAGGCTGCCGAAGATGCGCCGGTCCTCCGGCACCAGCTGCATGCCGGCCTGCGCGATGGCGTGCGCCTTCCGTCCGGCGACGTCCTTGCCGTCGAAAATCACCGCGCCGGAGCGCGGGGTCACCAGCCCCATCAGGCTTTTCAGGGTGGTGCTCTTGCCGGCGCCGTTGCGGCCGAGCAGCGCCACCACCTCGTGCGCCTCCACCTTCAAGGAGACGTCGAACAGGATGTGCGAGTCGCCGTAATAGGTGTTGAGCGAATTGACCTCCAGCAGGCTCATGCCGCCACCACGCCGCCGAGATAGGCTTCCTGCACCGTGTCGTTGCGCTTGATCTCCTCCGGCGTGCCCTCGGTCAGCACCTGGCCCTCGTGCAGCACGGTGATGCGCTCGGCCAGCGTGAAGATCGCGTCCATGTCGTGGTCGATGACGATCATGGTGCGTCCGCGCGCAATCGATTTGAGAAGCTGCACCGTCTCAATACGTTCGCGCGGGCTCATGCCGGCGAGCGGCTCGTCGAGCAGCAAAAGGCTCGGCGCGGTGGCGAGCGCTAGGCCGATCTCCAGCCGCCGCTTCTCGCCATAGGCGAGCTCCGACACCGGCAGATCGGCGCGCTCGGTCAGCCGCACCAGCTTGAGCGTGTCCTCGACCCGCTCGGTCAGCCCGGCGACGCTGCCCACGTGGCGCAAGAGGTCAAGCCGGAACGGCCCGCGCTTCTCGGCGAGCGCGGCGATGGTGACGTTCTCGCGCACCGTGAGCCGGGTGAACAGCTGGTTGACCTGGTAGCTCTTGGTCAGGCCGAGCTGGCAGACGCGGGTGACGTCGAAGCCGGTGATGTCGCGGCCCTCGAAAGTGATGCGGCCTTCGGTCGGCGGCACCTCGCAGGTCAGCATTTTGAAGAAGGTAGTCTTGCCGGCGCCGTTGGGACCGATGATGCCGCGCAGCTCGCCGCGCTTGACCGAGAAATCGATGCTGTCATTGGCGACCAGGCCGCCGTAGCGCTTGGTGATGCCTCGCGCCTCGAGGATCAACCCATTGCTATCGGCGGGCTTGGGCCGTCGCGACGACGGCGTGAACTGCACGACCGGGCTTTCTTCCGCCGCCGTAACCGCAACCGTAGGCCCCGCCACCGCGTGCGGATCGGATTCGGCGGCCTCATGATGCTCGCCGCGCCCGCTGATGCGCCGCGCCAAATCCACTAGGCCACCGACGATGCCGCGGCGCAGGAACACCACCAGCAACACGAAAACGATACCCAGCATCAGCTTCCAGGTAGCGCCCAGATGCAGCGTCATCTGGAAGAAATCGGAGAGATAGAACCACACGGTGGCGCCGACAAGCGGCCCGAACAGCGTGCCGGCGCCGCCGATGGCGGTCTGCATCACCAGTTGCCCGGAGGTTTCGAAGGTGAAGGCCTCCGGCGGCATGAAGCCCTGCATCAAACCGAGCAGCCCGCCGGCGAAGCCCGCATACGCGGCGGCGACCACGAAGGCGGTGAGCTTGTAGCTGTGGATGTTGTGGCCGACGGCGGCGGCGCGCGTCGGATTATCGCGGATCGCGCTCAACACGGCGCCGACCGGCGAGCGCACGATTCGCAGTGCCAGCACGATGCCGACGAAATACCAGAACGCCAGGAAGGTATACATCGACCAGTCGCTGTTGAATGTGACGGTCTTAAAGCCGAGGTAGAGCGACGGGGCCGGCACGCCGGGCAGCCCGTTCTCGCCGCCGGTGAAGGCCGAGAGCGGATTGAACTCGACGAAATAGAATACTTCGGCGATCGCCACCGTGATCATGGCGAAATAGATGCCGGTGCGCCTGAGTGCGATCAGCCCGACCAGATAGCCGATGACCGCCGCCCCGATCGTGCCGAGGAACACCGCCGTCATCACATGCGGGAAACCCGAAACGGTGAGCAGATAGGCGGCGACCATGCCGCCGGTGCCGAAGAAGGCCGACTGACCGAACGACAACAGGCCGGTGAAGCCGAACAAGATATCGAAACCGAGGCCGAACAGGCCCCAGACCAGGATGCGGTTGATGGTCGTGGGCGTGAAGCCGAGATAGGGCAGCACGAATGGCGCGGCGACCAGTCCGACCGCCGTCAGCGTTTCGACGAGATAAGGACGTTTCCTGACCATGAAATAACCGCACTCACTCGCGGCCGGCCGTGCCGAGCAGGCCATAGGGACGAAGCACCAGCACCAGCGTCATCGCCACGAAAAGCATGACGTAGGAATAGCCGGGATTGAACATCGAGGTTATGGAGATGATCTCGCCGGCGATCAGGCCGCCCAGCACGGCGCCTGGAAACGAGCCGACGCCGCCGATGACCACGACGACGAAGGTCTGCACCAGG
>JARRNI010000419.1:0-4682 GCA_037385125.1 Pseudolabrys sp. | reverse complement strand
CGGCCTTCGGCCGCGCCCCGGAATGACGCGCTGGGGATTGCCGCGCGGACAATGGAATCCACGCCCACATCTGCTACCTTTCCCCCATGGCGATGACGCGACCCATCGGCCTTAAAGAACCGGACGAGCCGCCGCAAGGCGGCCCGCCGTCGAACGACGGCAACGGCCGCGGCACGCCCGTAGCGTCCGGCGAAGCCGGACGCGTCACGCCCATGATGGAGCAGTACATCGAGATCAAGACCGCCAATCCGGACTGCCTCTTGTTCTATCGGATGGGCGATTTCTACGAGCTGTTCTTCGGGGATGCGGAGGTCGCCTCGCGCGCGCTCGGCATCATGCTGACCAAGCGCGGCAAGCACCTGGGCCAGGATATCCCCATGTGCGGCGTGCCGGTCGAGCGCGCCGACGAATACCTGCACAAGCTGATCGCGCTCGGCCATCGCGTCGCCGTGTGCGAGCAGATGGAGGATCCGGCGGAAGCCAAGAAGCGCGGGGCGAAAAGTGTCGTCAAGCGCGACGTGGTGCGGCTGGTCACCCCGGGCACGCTCACCGAGGACACGCTGCTCGACGCCCGCCGCAACAATTACCTGCTCGCCGTCGCGCGCGCGCGGCTTTCTTCCGTCGGCGAAGAGATGCGATTTGCGCTGGCCTGGATCGACATTTCCACCGGCGAATTCCGCGTCACCGAATGCGACCGCGTCATGCTCGCCGCCGAGATCGCGCGGCTGGAGCCGGGCGAGATCATCGTCTCCGACGCGCTCTACGGCGACGCGGAGCTGAAAGCGCTCTGGCGCGAGCTGCCGGCGGCGATACCGCTCGGCCGCGACGTGTTCGACTCGGCCACCGCCGAGCGCCGGCTCACCTCGTTCTTCGCGGTCGCCACCAGCGAGGCCTTCGGCGCGCTGACGCGGCTGGAGCTGACCGCGGCGGCGGCCTGCGTCACCTATGTCGAGCGCACCCAGCTCGGCAGGCACCCGCCGCTGTCGCCACCCTTACGCGAAGCAGCCGCCGCCAGCATGGCGATCGATCAGGCGACGCGCGGCAATCTCGAACTGATGAAGACGCTTGCCGGCGAGCGGCGCGGCTCCCTGCTCGACGCCATCGACCGCACGGTCACCGCCGCCGGCTCGCGTCTGCTGGCGCAGCGGCTGTCGGCGCCGCTCACCGATCCGGCCGCGATCAATGCGCGGCTCGACGCGGTGGGCACGTTCGTCGAGGATGCCGCCCTGCGTGCCGAGACGCGCTCGCGCCTGGCCGCGGCGCCCGATCTTGCCCGTGCGCTGGCGCGCATTGCGGTTGGGCGCGGCGGCCCGCGCGATGTGGCCGCCATCCGCGACGGCATCCTGGCCGCCGCCGAACTGGCGCGCGCGCTCGGCGCGCTCAACGCGCCGCCGGCCGAAATCGCCGCCGCCATGCAAGCCGCGCAAAAGCCCGACGGCATGCTGGCGGCCGAGCTGTCGGCCGCGCTCGCCGCCGAGCTGCCCGCCTTCAAGCGCGACGGCGGCTTCGTGCGCGAGGGCTACGACGCCTCGCTCGACGAGCTGCGCGCCCTGCGCGACGAATCGCGCCGCGTCATCGCCGCGCTGCAGGCGCGCTATGCCGAGCAAACGGGCGTGCGCGCGCTTAAGGTTCGCCACAACAACGTGCTCGGCTATTTCGTCGAGGTCACCGCCCAGCACGGCGACAAGCTGCTTGCCGCGCCGCTCAATTCAACCTTCATTCACCGCCAGACGCTGGCCGGGCAGGTGCGCTTCACCACCACCGAGCTGGGCGAACTGGAAGCCAAGATCGCCAGCGCGGCAGAACGCGCGCTCGGGCTCGAGCTGGACATTTTCGACAGGCTCGCCGCGTCGGTCATCGCCGATACCGATGGCATCAAGGACTGCGCCGAGGCGCTGAGCCGGCTCGACGTGGCGAGCAGCCTTGGCCATCTCGCATCCGAGCGCGACTACGCCCGCCCGCATGTGGACGACTCTCTCGATTTCGTGGTCGAAGGCGGCCGCCATGCCGTGGTCGAGCAGGCGCTGGCGAAGGACGGCACGCCCTTCGTCGCCAACGACTGCGACCTTTCTCCCCCGGCCGAGGTCGAGGCCGGCCGCATCTGGCTCATCACCGGCCCCAACATGGCGGGCAAATCGACTTTCCTGCGCCAGAACGCGCTGATTGCCATTCTGGCGCAGATGGGCAGTTTCGTGCCGGCGAAGCAGGCGCGCCTCGGCACGGTCGATCGGCTGTTCTCGCGCGTGGGCGCGGCCGACGATCTGGCGCGCGGCCGCTCCACCTTCATGGTCGAGATGGTGGAGACCGCCGCCATCCTCAATCAGGCCGGCGCTCGCTCGCTGGTCATTTTGGACGAGATCGGCCGCGGCACCGCCACCTTCGACGGCCTGTCCATCGCCTGGGCCACCGTCGAGCATTTGCATGATATGAACAAGTGCCGCGCGCTGTTCGCCACCCATTTCCACGAGCTGACCGCGCTCTCCCACCGGCTCAACCGCCTGCACAATGCGACGGTGCGCGTGAAGGAATGGCAGGGCGAGGTGGTGTTCCTGCACGAGGTCGTCGACGGCGCCGCCGACCGCTCCTACGGCATCCAGGTCGCCCAGCTCGCCGGGCTTCCCGCGCGCGTCATCGAGCGCGCCAAACTGGTGCTGGCCCAGCTCGAGCAGGAGGACCGCGCGGCGCCCAAGGGCTTCGAGGACCTGCCACTGTTCGCCGCGCCCTACCGGCCGTCTGCACCGGTGCAGGAGGCGGCCGATGACCTGCTGGCCGCCGCCGTGGCGGCGCTCAACCCGGACGACATGTCGCCGCGCGAGGCCATGGAGGCGCTCTATCGCCTGAAGGAGCAATTGGCTAAAACCGGCAAGCCATGATGAACGTCGCCGAGAGAACGCAGGCCAATGCGCCGGCCGAGGCGCAAGCCTGGCTCGCCCGCTTCGAGGCCGCCATGCAGGCGCAGGATGCGTCTGCGGCCGCCGCGCTTTTCCTGCCCGACGGCATGTGGCGCGACCTGCTGGCCTTCACCTGGAACATCGAGACCGCCTCCGGCCGCGACGCGATCGAAAAGACGTTTCGCCGGACGCTCGCCCGCACCAAGCCGGGCAATTTTCACATCCCGCCGGGGCGCACGCCGCCGCGCTGGGTCAGCCGCGCCGGCACTGACGCGCTCGAATGCCTGTTCGGCTTCGATACGGCTTTCGGCCCTTGCAGTGGCGTGGTGCGGCTCAAGCGCGACGAGCACGCCCCCGCGCGCCTCGCCGCCTGGACCATGAACACCAATCTGCAGGAGCTGCGCGGGTTCGAGGAAGAATTCAAGCGGCGCGGCGAGCCGGACTCGACGCGCGACTTCGGCGCCGAAAACTGGCTCGACCGTCTCAACCGGCAGCGCGCCTTTGCCGGCCGCGACCCGGCCGTGCTGGTGGTGGGCGGCGGCCAGGCCGGCCTTGCCATCGCCGCGCGCCTGCAGCAGCTCGACGTCGATACCCTGATCGTCGACCGCCATCCGCGCATCGGCGACAACTGGCGCAAGCGCTATCATTCGCTGACGCTGCACAACGAGACGCACGTCAACCATCTGCCCTACATGCCGTTCCCGCCCAGCTTCCCGGTCTATATCCCGAAGGACAAGCTGGCGAACTGGTTCGAGGATTACGTCGACGCCCTGGAGCTGAACTATTGGGCCGGCACCGAGCTCACGGCCGGCAGCTATGACGATGCGCGCAAGCGCTGGAACCTCACGCTCAAGCGCGCGGACGGATCGACGCGCGTCATGCATCCGCGCCATCTGATCTTCGCCACCGGGGTCAGCAGCATTCCCATCACGCCGGACTTAGCTGGCCTGAAGGACTTCGCCGGCGAAGTGACGCATTCCGGCAGCTTCCACGACGCGTCGCGCTGGAAGGGCCGCAAGGCGATCGTGCTCGGCACCGGCACCAGCGGCCACGACGTGGCGCAGGAACTGCAGGCGCACGGCGCCGACGTCACCATCGTCCAGCGCGGCAAAACCTATGTGGTGAGCCTGAAGGAAGCGCAGAGCGTCTACGCCATCTATTCCGAAGGCATTCCGTTCGACGACTGCGACCTGCTGGCGACCTCGTTTCCCTATCCGGTGCTGCAGCGCGCCTATCAGCTTTCCACCGCCAAGAGCAAGATGGTCGACCGCAAGCTGATCAAGGCGCTCGAGCAGAAAGGCTTCAATATGTGGTACGGCGAGGACGAGACCGGCTTCCAGATGATGTATCTGCGCTACGGCGGCGGCTACTATTTCAATGTCGGCTGCTCCGAGCTGATCGTCTCCGGTGCGGTCAAGCTCATGCAGTTCGCCGTCATCGAGCGCTTCGTGCCGGAAGGCGCGCTGCTCAAGGACGGCAGCACGGTGCCGGCCGAATTGCTGGTGCTGGCGACCGGCTACAAGAACCAGCAGGAGACCGTGCGGCACTATCTCGGCGACGCGATCGCCGACAAGATCGGCCCGGTCTGGGGCTTCGACGAGGGCGGCGAATTGCGCAACATGTGGCGGCGCACGGCGCAAAAAGGCCTCTGGTTCACCGCCGGCAGCCTGGCGCAATGCCGCATCTTCTCGCGCTATCTGGCGATCCAGATCAAGGCGCTGGAGGAAGGGCTGTTGAACTGATTGCGCCGCCTACGCCACGTCGATGACGACGCTTCCGCGCTTGTGCCCG
>JARRNI010000418.1:0-4695 GCA_037385125.1 Pseudolabrys sp. | reverse complement strand
TGCCAATAGTCGGTGCGGTTGAGCATCACCATCATGCGGCCGCTTTCCATGTGGCCGAAGGTCTCCGCCGTGTCGCCCTCACGCCGCGAGAGGCGGAACCAGAGCACGTCCATCGGCGCGCCGATATCCTGAACCTTGAAACCGGCGCGCGCCCGCATCGTCGAATGCCGCCCGTCGGTGCCGACCACGAGATCGGCGCGGATCTCGAGTGCGCCCTCCGGCGATGTCGCGCGCACGCCGACGACACGCCCGCCGTCCTCGATCAGGTCGGTCGCCTCCGTCCGCATGTGCAGGTCGAAGGTGGGGTATTTCTTGCCGTGCTCGGCCAGGAAGTCGAGGAAGTCCCATTGCGGCATCAGCGCAATGAACTTGCAGTGGGTCGGCAGATGGCTGAAATCGGCCACGCGAATGGTGGTGTCGCCGACCTGGCCGCTGAGATGGTCCACGCGCGAATGCGGCAGCTTGAGAAAGTCCTCGAGCAGGCCGAGTTCGACCATCAATTCCAGCGTCGAAGGATGAATAGTGTCGCCGCGGAAGTCGCGCAGGAAGTCGGCGTGCTTTTCCAGCACCGTCACTTTCACGCCCGCCCGCGCCAGCAGGAAGCCGAGCATCATGCCGGCCGGCCCGCCGCCGACGACGCAAGTCGTGGTCTTGATGGTGTTCGACGACGCCATGCGAACGCCTCTCAGTTCCCTCCCCCTGAAAGTGGGGTCAGGAAGGGGGTTGCTTTATCGGCTCCGCGGTTGTGACCCCCACCCGACCCGCCTTCGCTGAAGCTTCGGCGCGTCGACCTGCCCTTTGCTGGGGAGGCACGAAAAGCGCTACGCCTGCCTTTCCGGCACCCGCACAACCAGCCCGTCGAGTTCCTCGCTCACCTTGATCTGGCACGACAGCCGCGAATTGGGCCGCACGTCGTAGCCGAAATCGAGCATGTCCTCTTCCATCGGCGAGGGCTCGCCGGTCTTCTCACGCCAAGCCTCCTCGACATAGACGTGGCAGGTGGCGCAGGCGCAGGCGCCGCCGCACTCGGCCTCGATGCCGGGAATATTGTTGCGGATGGCGGTCTCCATCACGGTGGAGCCGACCTCGCCCTCCACCGTGCGCTCGGTACCGTCGGAATCGATATAGGTGATCTTCGGCATGTACGGCGCGAATTGACTGGGATTTCCGGGAATTGCCCGGCCGGAATTGGCGCGGGCGCCCTCCTATATAGCCATTCCGCCGCGGTTGCCATCCCTTCCTGACCTGGTCCGGGCGAGGCGCAAGAGGTCTGTCACTCCGGGACGACGCGTGAACGCCGGTTCCGGAATCCAAAAATCCCGCTCTGAAATTGAATCCGCTCCGCCGGCGCGCCGCGACGACGACGGCGCCATTCAAGCCGCGCGCAGCATGTGTCCGATCAGCGCGCGCGCGTCCTCGATCGCCGCAGCCAAGCGCTCGACGGCCGCCGCGCAGGCGCCGGCCGGCTCGCAAGCCGCCAGTTCGGCGGCTTCCGCCGCCCGCGCCACCTCGCCAGCCCCGATACCGCGGGCCGAGCCGTTCAGAGTATGCGCCAGCGTGGCGACCACGCCCGCATCGCTCTGGCGCATGCGCGCGATCAGCATGGCCGCTTGGCGGTCGAACAGTTCCAGCAGCTCGCGCTCGAGGCTGCGGTCGCCGAATGTCATCTGCGCAAGATGCGCGCGGTCGATCACCGGCTCATCGGCGGCAGGCATCGGAAGATCTGCAGGCACAGCGGCAGTCGCAAGGTACGGCACGGCTCCCCTCCAACTTTGCTTCTTGTTGCCGGGGAGTTTGACCCGCGAACGACCAAAACCGGGTAAATCCGGGGCTTCTGGCGCCGCGCTTCGCGCACACTGGTTAATCCGCGTCTAACCGTGCCCGCAACGAAGCCGCCGCGGGCCGCAGGATGGCCGCAATCCGCCGATCTTGATGGCGGTGCTTGATGCCGGAGCGTGGGCTGCGCGGGAACCGGAAAAAATCATGGTTACTCAATTGTTAACGATGATGAAAAAGTCCTAAACGGGCCGGTTTCTTTCGCTTTGCCAAAGCGATAGGATAAAAGCACCGGCCGTGCTGCCCGCCTCGTCCGGCGGCGGCGCTCTTGGCGCGGCCCGCGGACATGACTGACGGGCCGCGACAATGATCCGGCGTAACGACGAGGCGACGACGGCAATGGCCAATAATCCTCAGAAATCCAACGACGCGACCGAAGAGGCGCTCTCCGCCATCCAGGAGGCGCTCAGCCTGCGCGAGGCGGACAATGGCAGCGAAACGCCGGCGCCGGTTTCCGCCGAGCCCGCCCCCGAGCCGCCGGCCGCTGCCGATCTGTTCCAGGAGGAACTCAAGGCCCCCGAATGGACCGACGAGGAAAGCGCTCCCCGCCGCGCCGCCAACGACGACCGCGAAAGCATCGGCCAGATCCTGCAGGCCCTGCACCGCCGGCCGAACCGCCTGCCCTATCTCGTCGCCTCCGTCGCCGCCGCGGTCTGGGCCGCCGGCGCGATCGCCTGCATCCTGCTCTATTGGCCTGAACTGCAGGGACTGCTGAGCGTCCCACGCACCGGCCTGGCTGCCGTCATCGGCCTCGCCGGCGTCACCGGCGCGCCCGTCGTCGGCTTCTACGCCCTCGCCCACATGTTCCGCCGCTCGCAGGACCTGCGTCTGGTCGCCGAGTCCATGGCCGAAGTGGCCATGCGGCTGGCGCAGCCGGAGACCGCCGCGCGCGAGTCGATCGTCACCGTCGGTCAGGCCATCCGCCGCGAGGTCGCCGCCATGGGCGACGGCGTGGAGCGGGCGCTCGCGCGCGCCGCCGAACTGGAAGCACTGGTGCATAACGAAGTATCCGCGCTCGAGCGCGCCTACAACGACAACGAGGTGCGCATCCGCGACCTGCTGAGCGAATTGTCGAGCCAGCGCGAGACCCTGGTCAACCAGGCCGAGCAGGTACGCAACGCCATCGCCAGCGTGCACCTGGATCTCTCCCACGACATCACCTCGGTCGGAGACCTGGTGGCCGAAAAGGTCAATGAGGTGGCCCAGCGCGTCACCCGCTCGCTCACCGAGAAGGGCGAGCACATCACCCTGGCGCTCGGCCATGCCGGCGATTCCATGATCGACGCGCTCACCGACCGCGGCTCCACGCTGCTTGAGCGGCTGCAGACCACCGGCGACAAGGCCACCACCGCCATCACGCAGGCCAGCGAGCGGCTCACCGACAGCCTCACCTTCAAGACCGAGCACGTGCACGACGAGTTCGCCGAGATGGCCGCCAACCTGCAGCAGATGATGACGACACGGCTCGACCAAGTGGCGCAGGGCTTCGGCCAGCGCGCGGCGCAGACCATCGAGAACATGGGCAACCGCTCGCAGGCCTTCACCGAGACGCTGACCGAGGCCGGAGGCCGAATCACCGACGCCATCGCGGCCCGCGCCGACGAGGTGAACGCCACGCTGCGCTCGACCGGCGATCAGGTGGTGACGGAGATCTCGCTGCGCGGCGGCGACGTCGTCGGCAAGCTGGAGGAGACCGGCCAGCGCGTCACTGACAGCATGGACGCCCGCGGCAGCGCGGTGGCCGACTCGTTCCGCGAGAACGCCGAGATGCTGGCGCAGACGCTCGCCAGCCGCAGCGACGCCGTCAAGGACATGCTGGGCCAGCGCCTTCAGGCCTTCGAGGACATGTTCAACCACGGTGGCACCGAGCTGACCGAGAAGATCTCGCGCGACTCCACGACGCTGGGCAATTTGATCACCAGCCACATCGCCGAGTTCGACCGCACCGTGAAGACCTATGGCGGCGAGCTGGTCGAGCGCCTGGGCCAGCGCAGCCAGGACGTGGCCGAGGCCATGCGCAATTATCTCGACTCGTTCGACCAGCGCGTCACCGACAAGTCCGACGCCGTCTCCGGCGCGCTCGACCAGCGGCTATCGCAATTCGAGCACGACTTCGACACCCGCGTCACCGGCCTCACCCGGAATCTCACGGTCGGCGGCCAGCAGGTCATCGACACCATCGACGAGCGCGTCAACGCGGTATCCGACACCATCACCATGCGCGGCAGCGAGGCGGCCAACGCCATCAAGGCGCGCGGCGACGAGGTGGCCGGCATCATCGGCAGCAAGATCGGCGAGATCGACCAGACTCTGGGCGCGCGCGCGCTCGAAGTAACCGACACGCTCGACAACCGCATCGGCCGCTTCGAGGAGCTGCTGGTCGGGCGCGCCGAGGCGGTCACTAGCGAGATCGAAAACCGCACCAGGGCCGCCGCCGACGCGCTGCACCAGCGCATGGAGCAGCTCTCGCAGTCGATCGGCACCAACACCTCGGAAGCCGAGCGCTCGCTCGGCCAGCTCGCCGTCGCCACCAGCGACTCCATCCGCGTTTCCGCCAACGAAGCCGAGCGTACCCTCAAGAGCGCAAGCGACGAGATCGCCTCCAGCTTCATCGGCAAGGCCGAGGAGATCGCCAACGAGGTCGGCGAACGCACCCGCCAGATGACCGACCTGCTGTCCGACCGCAGCGGCTCCGTGCTCGACGCCATCACCGCCAAGGGCGCGCAGTTCACCCACGACTTGAACGCCGCCACCGAACAGGCGATCCGCTCGATCGACGAGCGCGGCTTCGGCTTCGCCCGCACGCTGCTCGACAACAGCGCCGAGATCACCCGCATGATCAACAGCGCGGGCGAGAAC
>JARRNI010000417.1:0-4705 GCA_037385125.1 Pseudolabrys sp. | reverse complement strand
ATCCTATATTCCTGCCAGCAAACGTTGGCGGCGAGGCCGAGGTGCTGCCTAGAACGCAATTCGAAAGCATAGGACAGTACGATGAAGCCTGGGTGCAACAGTTAGTCCACAAGTATCCCTCGGTCCTACCCATCGGCTCCATCGAACCCGCTTTTACACCTGCTATTCCAGTGTGCATGGAATTGCCGCTAACGTCTGGGTACGTTGATAATCTGCTTATCACTCCTCTGGGCGATATTGTCGTTGTCGAGTGCAAGCTTTGGCGAAACTCAGAAGCAAGACGAGAGGTCATCGCCCAGATTATTGATTACGCCAAAGACCTCCAAAAGCTGAGCTATGACGAATTTGAAACCGCGATTGGGAAAGCCACTAGGCAATCGAATTTCAATCTCTTTAAGCTTGTGGCTTCTGGTTCCAATGAACCAGAACCTCCATTTGACGAACCGATTTTCGTAGATGCTGTTAGCCAAAACTTGCGACGCGGGCGGGCGCTACTATTAATCGTTGGCGACGGGATTACCGAAAACGCTGAACGGATGACAGAATTCTTGCAACAAAATGCGGGATTACATTTCGCATTGGCGACTGTGCAACTGGCGATTTATAATCTTCCGAACGCGCTGGGGCGCGTAGTGTCCCCATCGATCCCGTTACGGACAACTAACATTACGCGCGGGATTGTTCAGATCGAAGATGGTGTGGCAAGAGTATCACCACCAGCTCCCACGATTCAGGGCCAACGATCTAGCACCCTAAGTGAGGAAGAGTTTTTTGCTGCTCTGGACACGCTTGCACCGAAAACATCGGAGCGTCTGATTGCGTTCTTGGACAATTGCGCGGACCTGCAAATTAGCTGGGAAGTAAAAAAGACTCTGATAGTCAGAATGATCGTCGGTGAACTCACAGTGCTGCCTTTCGTTATAAATTCAGATGGCTCAGTAGATACGGGTTATTCATTTGGAACAAAAGAATTTCATGCAGAATTTGCCCGCGCTCTCAGCGCAGCCATTCCAGGAACGATTGTTAGTGAAACGTCAAAAACTTATGTTGTAAAAATGAAAGCACGAAGATTTAACGTGCTTGAATTGCTCGAGAACTCAGCCGGGTGCCGGAAGGCTTTGGAGGTGATGAACAAGGCGCTTCTCGCCGCACAACCGGAAACTGCTCCTTCTTCACAGCAGCATTAAATTGTTCTGCTTTTTTGCGAGCCCGAGGGCCTTCTGCACGCATTGCAATGTGGCGAGATGCCCAAACCAATGTGCTTTCCATAAACAATGCGGGCGTAGCCACCTTTGCGCGGGCGTCCTGTCATCCATCGCCCCCCGCGCATCGCACTCGCGCCGCACCGCAAATATCCTTGACAGAAATCGGCCCCGGTCGGGGGCGCCGGGGCCGATGAGTAGACGAGCGCCGGTGTTCCCGGGGTTGAGGAACAGGAGGGAGATGACGCTCGCAGCTTTATTAACAACAAAGCACGACGCGCTCGGTTTCATTCATTGATTTACGTCAATGTTGATTTTCGAGTTTTTCGAAAATGTACAGCCCTCCCACACCCAAGTACCAAAGGGTGATGATGGGGAGGCGACATTGGGTAACGAGAGAAAGTGGCAACCTATTACCACTGCACCGTTCGACCGCGACCTGGAGCTCGCGGTTATCTTTGGTGCTGATCCGCACGCGCTCGCATTCCCATGCCGCCGCATTCTTGGCGGATGGATGAATGCCGAGACGAAAGAGAGACTAAAAGGCCTGCACCCTACTCATTGGCGGGAATGGAAGCCGACATCCTAGCATCATTTCTTTCTTTTTTTCCCAGGCGGATCGTCGAGCGCGGTCAATTTTGCTTCTTCTTCGGCAAGCAAGCGCATAATGGTATTGCGCCCGGCTTCATCGGTCTCGTCAGCCAGCTGCTTGCGATAGTGCTCTATGTTGAGACGAGCTATGACTTTGTCCACCAACCCACTTCCCGAACTCGTTAGCTTTTCACAATATGCTATGTTGGGTTTGTGACGGTAGTAAAGATAGAAAAACAGGCCTTTAATCCCATCCAGCACCTGCGCTCGCAGGTGGTCGACGTGCTGCTAAATAGGGGAGCGGGACGGTGCCCATGGCGATGAGAGCGCGCCACCGCCACGGGGTAGCTTCGCTCTGTTGAGCGGCCTACCGCCTCACGGCGCAGCGCTCTCGCTGAGACGACCGATCCCAGTCCGTCTAGTGGACCAAGCGGCCAGTCGCGCGGCAAAGGATAAGACTGCCACTGGCTGACGGGCTTCTGGTCGGGCACTCGCCGTTTGATCCCAGCCGTTTGGCGACGATCGTTCCAAACTCGCCCCGGGGGCCAGCCGTTAGCTGTAGAGAATTGCGCCGTCTTGTAACCGTTTCACCTCGCCAGGAAATGCTGGCTGGGGCGGCGAGCGTGCAAGAATAACTATTTCTCAGAGGGGGATTTTCGCCGACGGTAAGGTAAAGCCAATTAGGCCGTTTTCAGGATAAACGTGCTTGGATGCGTGCGGGTGTTACCTTTTCGCGCTCTACTTCGTCATCAGGTAATTCAAGACGCTGTAATTTGAGTCCGCTCTTATGAGCGTTCCGCATTTGCCACGGAACGACACTCGACAGTGCTATTCGCCCCGATGGACGCAGTGCGGGCCGCCGATAGCACTGGCGACCCGCGTGTCGCGGACGCCCGCGGGTATGTTCGACGCTACTGATTGCCGCTGGGACCGGCCGTCAACTTCTCCATTGCGCGATCGAGATTAAAGCTTCCTGGCTTCTGCCGGGGCGGAAACTCTTTGAAGCTCTGCAGCCACCGCGCGACATAGGCCGCAGCCGGCGCGATTGCGAACATGTGTTCGATGTACCAGCGTTGATAGCCCATCGCATCTTCTTGCCTAGCACGTTCGAAGGGATCCATGCGCAGGTTGGTCAGGAAGGGAGCGCGCAGCTGGTTGAACGGCTCCTGCCACACCTTCAGGCCTTCCGCCTTCTGCTCCAAGAAGGTGATTTTCCAGTTGCCGTAGCGCAAGGCGGCAACATTGCCGTCATCCGTCCAATAGATAAATTCCTTGCGCGGCCATTCACCCTCACCCTTGAGCGCAGGTCCAAGATCATAGCCATCGAGGTGGACCTTATAAGTGCGGTTGCCGATGGTCTTTCCCTTTAGCAATTCCTCCTTGATATTGGGTTCGCCAGCTGCTGCAAGCAGCGTAGGCATCATGTCTTCCTGAGCACCGATCTCGTTGATGACCGTGCCCGGCTTGATTGTGCCCGGCCAGCGGATCAGTGTTGGCACGCGGTATCCACCTTCCCAGTTCGTATTTTTCTCGCCGCGGAACATGGTGGTGCCGCCATCGGGCCAGCTGAACGTCTCAGCACCGTTGTCGGTTGAGTACATGACAATGGTGTTGTTCTCGATCCCGAGTTCTTTGAGCTTGTCCAGTAGCTGACCGACCATGGCGTCGTGCTCAACCATGCCGTCGGCATAAACGCCGAGGCCGGTCTTGCCTCTGGACGCCGGCTTCAAGTGCGTAAAAATGTGCATGCGGGTGGAATTCCACCACACGAAGAACGGCTTTCCTTCCCTGTGCGCCTTGTCCATGAAAGCGAGCGCGGCCTTCGTGACTTCTTCGTCCACAGTTTCCATGCGCTTCTTTGTCAGCGGGCCGGTGTCTTCAATCTTTTGGGTTCCGTCGGGCATTGCCCAGGAATGGATCACTCCGCGCGGCCCAAACTTCTTTTTGAATTCCGGATTTTTCGGGTAATCGACATTTTCCGGTTCTTCCTCGGCATTCAGGTGATAAAGGTTGCCGAAGAATTCATCGAAGCCATGAGCCGTTGGCAGCATCTCGTCGAGATCGCCGAGGTGGTTCTTGCCAAATTGGCCCGTGGCATAGCCCAGCGGTTTGAGCAGTGTGGCGATGGTCGGGTCTTCCGCCTTCATGCCTTCCGGCGCACCCGGAAGGCCGACCTTGGTCAATCCGGTTCGGATCGGTGATTGGCCCGTGATGAATGCCGCCCGCCCAGCGGTGCAGCTTTGCTGGGCATACCAGTCAGTGAACATCGCCCCTTCCTTTGCGATGCGGTCAATGTTTGGAGTCCGATAGCCCATCATGCCTTGATTGTAGGCGCTAATGTTAAAGCCCCCGATGTCGTCGCCCCATATGACGAGAATGTTGGGTTTCTGCTGTGCCTGAGCAGAGACGGGGCCAAGCACGACTACGCCGAGGATAGCAAGCGCTGCAAACACAACGTGTCTTGCGCAGTTCATTCTGGTAACTCCTTTGTTTCAGGACTGCTGTGCACTTGTTGTGGGTCGTGCAAATCGTCCTGTAGGCATCGGTTACCTGGACGCAGCCGGGCCCAACAGGCACGCATATTCTTTATTTCGGACCGTGCTCTTGACCTAAATCAAAGGCCCCGCAACGCTCGGCTGAACGTGCTGAAAATGGACGTCAGCCAAACGATGTTTGCTAATGGCATGGGCCGGCCGTGCTCCTGCCCCGTCACGGATAAGCTGGCCAGGGGCGCCCAGACAACGCCCACGCTATGCCTTCGACAACAGCTCAGACTGCGATCGCCGTAGTCGGAAATCATGGAGTTCGCATTTGGACCCCAAGAGGCATTGCGCGAGCGCCGCCAGCTTCGGTCTCTGCCCGGTGATGGGGTAAAACGGCCCCCCAACGGACAAAGTCCATCCGCTTGCTAT
>JARRNI010000416.1:0-4713 GCA_037385125.1 Pseudolabrys sp. | reverse complement strand
ATCATGCGTCCAGCTGCTTGAACACCACCGACGCATTGGTGCCGCCGAAGCCGAACGAGTTCGACAGCACGGCGCCGAGCGCGACATTGTCCTTGCGCTCGCGCGCGATCGGCATGTCGGCGAAATCGGGATCGAGGTTCTCGATATTGGCGCTCTCGCAGATGAAGCCGTTCTGCATCATTAGCAGCGAGTAGATTGCCTCCTGGGCGCCGGCGGCGCCGAGCGAATGGCCGGTGAGCGACTTGGTGGCCGCGATCGGCGGGCACTTGTCGCCGAACACCGCGCGGATCGCCTCGATCTCCCTCAAGTCGCCGATCGGCGTCGAAGTCGCGTGCGGATTGATGTAGTCAATCGGCGCCTGGCAGGTCTCGATCGCGAGCTTCATGCAGCGCACCGCGCCCTCGCCCGAGGGCTGCACCATGTCGTAGCCGTCGGAGGTCGCGCCATAGCCGGCCACTTCCGCGTAGATTTTCGCGCCGCGCCCTTTTGCGTGCTCAAGCTCTTCCAGCACCAGCACGCCGGCACCGCCGGCGATGACGAAGCCGTCGCGGTCCACATCGTAGGCGCGCGACGCTTTGTCCGGCTTGTCGTTAATGGCAGACGACATCGCACCCATGGCGTCGAACAGGTCGGAGCTTGTCCAGCTCAACTCCTCGCAGCCGCCGGCGAAGATCATGTCCTGCTTGCCCCACTGGATGAGTTCCGCCGCATTGCCGATGCAGTGATTGGAGGTCGCGCAGGCCGAGGAGATCGAATAGTTTACGCCCTTGATCTTGAACCAGGTGGAGAGCGTCGCCGACGCGGTCGATGACATCGCCTTCGGTACTGCGAAGGGACCGACGCGTTTGGGGCTTCCCTTTTCCCGCGTGATATCGGCGGCCTCGACAATCGTCGCCGTCGAGGGCCCACCCGAACCCATGACGATGCCGGTGCGCGGATTGGTGATATCCGTTTCCTCGACCCCGGAATCGCGGATCGCCTGCTCCATGGCGACGTGGTTCCAGGCCGCGCCCTGGCCGAGGAAGCGCATGGCGCGTCGGTCGACCGACTCCACTGGATCAAGCGTCGGCATGCCTTGCACCTGGCACTTGAAGCCGTGCTGGACGAACTGGTCGGCGCGGGTGATGCCGGACCTGGCCTCTCGCAGGCTGGCCAGCACCTCTTGCGTGTTGTTGCCGATGGACGAAACAATGCCCATCCCGGTGACCACGACCCGCCGCATCGTCGAATTACCCTCGCTCAGGTGATTTTATGATTGGGCCACAAATCGGCCAATTGAGGCAATTGTGCAAGGGCCGCCGTGGACCGCTCAGGCGCCGCTCGGCTGCAACGCTTCGTCCTGCTTGAACAGGCCGACCTTGAGATCGAGGGCGCGATAGATCACGTTGCCGTCCGCCGACAGCCAGCCGTCGGCGATGCCGAGCACCAGCTTGGAGCGCATCACGCGCTTGAAGTCGACCCCGTAGATGATCTTCTTCACCGACGGCAGCACCTGGCCGGAGAACTTGACTTCACCCATGCCAAGCGCGCGGCCGCGGCCGGACGCGCCCAGCCAGCCCAGAAAGAATCCGACCATCTGCCAGAGCGCGTCGAGTCCCAGGCAGCCGGGCATGACCGGATCATTCTTGAAATGGCAGAGGAAGAACCAGAGGTCCGGCTTCACGTCGAGCTCGGCCCGCACCAGGCCCTTGCCGTGCTCCCCGCCTTCCTCCTTGATCTCGGTGATGCGGTCGAACATCAGCATCGGCGGCAGCGGCAACTGCGCGTTGCCTGCGCCGAACAGCTCGCCTCGGCCGCAGGCCAGCAAATCTTCATATTCGAAGCTGTGACGCCTGTCTTCCATTGCCTTGATGCCCCCGCGCGGCGGGCATTCCTGAATTCCTACGCCCGGGTTCGTATCATACCGGGTCGACCCGGCAAAGATGGAGAGCGGCGGCAGACTGGGCAATCGCGCGGGCCCAGGAAGCCGCCGCGACAAATTGGCCTGATGAGGCCCCTCGGCAAACCAACGCTGTTGCGAGGGAGTTGCATCTAGTCGCCGACTTCGTATATGTTACAAATGCAACGGTTTTGCCGGCCCCGGCCGGCGTGTGAGGCATTCCCATGAGACTGTCGCGCAGTACGGCTGTCCAGTCAGCCAAGCCCGCCAAACCTGCCGAAGAGCAAACCGACTTCACCGGCTGCCCGTGGCACGACGTGAAATCGATGCTACGCAAGGTGGGCCTGCGGCCGACGCGCCAGCGCATGGCGCTGGGCTGGCTGCTGTTCGGCAAGGGCGACCGCCACCTCACCGCCGAAATACTCTACGAGGAGGCCTCCCGCGCCAAGGTGCAGGTGTCGCTGGCCACCATCTACAACGCCCTGCATCAGTTCAAGGAAGTCGGCCTGCTGCGCCAAGTCGCGGTCGATGGGTCAAAGGCCTATTTCGACACCAATACCTCCGCCCACCACCATTTCTTCGTCGAGGGCGAAGGCGAATTGCTCGACATTCCGGACACCGACGTGCTGCTCGGCGGCGACCCGACCCCGCCGGCAGGCTTCGAGATCGAGCGCGTCGACGTCATCGTGCGGCTGCGGCGGAAGGCCTGATTTCAGCTTTCACAGCGTGAGTTTTCGTCATGGCCGGACTCGTCCCGGCCATCCACGTTATTGCGCTCTCAAAACGTGGATCCTTCGCTAATCGTCGATCTTCTCATTCGGATAGGCGCCCCACAGCCGGTCCTGGCGCACCCAACCGTCGAAGCCCTTGCCGCTGAACTCGCACCAGGTGCCGGTGCAGGAGTCTAGCCTGCCCAGCACCCCGCCCTGCAGCTTGGCCACCACGCGCGATTTCGGGTCGGCGCTGGCGTAGAGCGGTACCAGTTGGTCCTTCAGGTTCGGCACCACCACCGCCGTCCGCTTGCCCGACAGCAGCGAGTGGTAGACCCAGCCGTCCGCCCCCTGCCAATCGCGAATGCGCCGCCAGTTCTCGAATTCGGCGATGATCTCCACCGGCATGCCGGCACGGGTGTAGACCCAGCGCACGTCCTGGTCGGTGCTGGGGCCGCTGCGCACATTGACGCGGTCGGCTTTCAGGCTGACGAAACGGGGCAGCGGCAGGCCACTGACCGAGCCAGTCGTCAACGGCTCCGCGTCGCGGGCGGCCGCCGCCGGCTGCAGGCCCAGCAGCGTGGCGACGAGCGCTGCCCCGGCGATGCCGGCGAGCAGGCCTCGAATGCTTTGTGTTGTCACGGCCATCTGCTAGGAAATTGAATGGATTAGCGGTCCCGACACGCCCGCGGACGGCAGTGTGGGGGCAGCGCGGTTAAAGAGGGCTGAATCGGCGTGCCGAAAACCAAGAAGCCGCTGGTGATTGTGACCCGCAAGCTGCCCGACAAGGTCGAGCTGCGCATGCGGGAACTGTTCGACGCCCGCCTCAACGCGGACGACAAGCCGATGACGCCGGCCCAGCTAGCCGAGGCGGTCAAGACCGCCGACGTGCTGGTACCCACGGTCACCGACGAAATCGACGCCTCGGTGCTCTCCAAGGCGCGCGAGCAGCTCAAGCTGATCGCCAATTTCGGCAACGGTGTCGACCATATCGATGTGACGACGGCGGTTCAGCGCGGCATCACGGTGACCAATACGCCTGGGGTGCTGACCGAAGATACCGCCGACATGACCATGGCGCTGATCCTGGCCGTGCCGCGCCGGCTGGTTGAAGGCGCCGGCGTGCTCACTGCCGACAAGGAATGGGTCGGCTGGTCGCCGACCTGGATGCTCGGCCACCGCATCTGGGGCAAGCGCCTGGGCATCATCGGCATGGGCCGCATCGGCCAGGCGGTGGCGCGGCGTGCGCGCGCTTTCGGCCTGCAGATCCACTATCACAACCGCCGCCGGGTGGCGCCGCGCATCGAGGACGAGCTCGATGCCACCTATTGGGAGAGCCCCGACCAGATGCTGGCCCGCATGGACATCATCTCGGTCAATTGCCCGCACACGCCGGCCACCTATCACCTGCTGTCGGCGCGGCGGCTGAAGCTGTTGCGGCCGGAGAGCTATATCGTAAATACCTCGCGCGGCGAGGTGATCGACGAGAACGCGCTGGCCCGGCTGATCGAGGGCGGGCAGATCGCCGGCGCCGGCCTCGACGTGTTCGAGCACGAGCCGGCGGTGAACCCGAAGCTGGTCAAGCTCGCGCGCGCCGGCAAAGTGCTGCTGCTGCCGCACATGGGCTCGGCGACGGTGGAAGGCCGCGTCGACATGGGCGAGAAGGTGATCATCAACATCAAGACCTTCATGGACGGGCATCGGCCGCCGGACAGAGTCCTGCCGTCGATGCTCTGATCGAGCGCGCGACAAATGCCGCGGTCATCATCCGCGAGAGCGGATGCTTCAGTAGATACAGGTCGATCATTGATTACTGGATGCCCCGCCTTCGTGTTTGGTCTCGGGTGATTGGTTGGATGGAATCGGTGTAGAGTGAGGCATTACCTATGTCAGGGAGCGCCTCGCGTCACGGAGCTGAGCCAGCACGCCAACGCCACCACCACACCGAAAGTCAGAGCTTACATCCACACCAGCCGAAAGTCGGTTGCCGAGCCGGCGAGCGAGTTGGCCGTGAGCGAGACCACGGTTCGCCGCTGGCGTGACCGCAGCAGCGTCACCGACCGCTCGCACACCCCTAAAGGGCTGGCGGTCAGCCTTTAACCCTTGGAAGAAGCGCTTGTCTGC
>JARRNI010000415.1:0-6410 GCA_037385125.1 Pseudolabrys sp. | reverse complement strand
CGCAGCATCTCGGTGACGGTGAGCACCAGATCGGTGGCGGTGACGCCTTCCTTCATGCGGCCGGTGAGCTTGAAGCCGATCACCTCGGGCAGCACCATGGACAGCGGCTGGCCGAGCATAGCGGCCTCCGCCTCGATGCCGCCGACGCCCCAGCCGAGCACGGAGAGGCCGTTGACCATGGTGGTGTGTGAATCGGTGCCGACCAGTGTGTCGGGATAGGCAATCTCCATGGTGGTCTCCTTGCCGTCGAGCTTGACCTTGCCCTTGCGGCTGAACACCACGCGCGAGAGATATTCGAGATTGACCTGATGGCAGATGCCGGTGCCGGGTGGCACCACGGAGAAATTGTCGAACGAGCGCTGCGCCCATTTGAGGAACTTGTAGCGCTCCTGGTTCTGCCGGTATTCCTCGTCGACGTTCTTCTTGAAGGCCTGGTTGCTGCCGAAAAAGGTGACCGCCACCGAATGGTCGATGACCAGGTCGACCGGCACCTGCGGATTGATCTGCTTGGGATCGCCGCCGAGGGTCTTCATGGCGTCGCGCATGGCGGCGAGATCAACCACTGCCGGGACGCCGGTGAAGTCCTGCATCAGCACGCGCGCCGGACGGAAGGCGATTTCCCGGTCGGACGATTTGGTCTTCAGCCATTCCGCCACCGCCTTGATGTCGTCCTTGGTGACCGTGCGGCCGTCCTCGTTGCGCAGCAGGTTCTCGAGCAGCACCTTCATGGCGAAGGGCAGGCGCGAGACGCCCTTGAGGCCGTTCTTCTCGGCGGTGGGCAGGCTGTAATAGGCGTAGGTCTTGCCGCCTGCTTTAAGGGTCTTGCAGCATCGAAAACTGTCGAGCGAGGTCATGAGGGCTGTTTCCATTGCCGGCGCGGGGGTCTCGGCGCGATTTTGGCGTAAGCGATTGAAAAGACGAATGTCTTTTTGGCGGCGGGACTTACGCCTGAAATCTTAACGCTATGCCGTCGGTGCGGGCTTATAAGGTCTTTTTGGGACGGGCGCCACTTCTACCGGGAACAATGCGAATGATGCGGCAAAGTTCGAGCGCTTCAGCTTCCGGCTGTGCCGGCACGCCGGCTCCCGGACGGGGGCGGCCGGCCTGATGCAGCTTTCCGCCGAGAATCTCACCTGCGAGCGCGGCGGCCGGCTGGTGTTCCGCCGCGTGAGTTTCCGGCTGGCCGGCGGCGAGGCGCTGCTGGTGACCGGCCGCAACGGCGCCGGCAAGTCGTCCCTCTTGCGCATGATCGCTGGGCTGGTGCGCCGCGCGGCCGACGTCGAGGCGGCGCTAGAGGCAGTCGATCTGGCGCCGCTCGCCGAGCTGCCGGCGGCCTATCTTTCGGCGGGCCAGCGGCGGCGGCTGTCGATCGCCCGCTTGGCGGCGGTGAAGCGGCCGCTCTGGCTCTTGGACGAGCCGACCTCGGCGCTCGATGTCGCCTCGCAGGAGCGGCTGGTGGACCTGATGCGCCAGCATCTGGCGGGCGGCGGACTGATCGTTGCAGCGACGCATGGCGCCATCGGGCTGGAGGAGGCGCGGGAATTGAGGATGGGGGCAGGTGGATGATGATGGGTGTGCATAGACGGCAGAGCGGCGCCCCTGGCTCCCTCCGTCCCCCCGCGAAGCGGCGGGGAGGGTCGATCCGCATTGCGTCAGCGATGCGGATCGGGGTGGGGAACCCTTTGCCCCCCCCTCCCCGCCACGCGCAAGTGCGCGTGGGGGGAGGGGAGCGGAACGGCCGTGCGCTTGGCCGAAAGGTCGCGCGCGTGAGCGCGTTTACTGCCCTCATGCTGCGCGACATGCGCCTCGCTGTGCGCGTGGGCGGCGGCGCGGTGATGGGGGCGCTGTTCTTCTTCATCGTGGTGGTGATGGTGCCCTTCGCCGTCGGGCCGGACCTGAAGCTCTTGGCGCGCATCGGCCCCGCCATCCTGTGGCTGGGCGCACTGCTGGCGAGCCTGTTGGCACTCGACCGGCTGTTCACCACCGACTACGAGGACGGTTCCCTGGACTTGCTTATGACCGCTCCCATGCCGCTCGAGCTGGCGATCGCGGCCAAGGGCATCGCGCATTGGGTCACTACGGAACTGCCGCTGGTGGTGATCACGCCGCTGCTCGGGCTGATGCTGAACGTGGAGATGAGCGGCATGGGCGCGCTGGTGCTGACGCTCGCCGCCGGCACCCCGGCGCTCACCTTCATCGGGCTGATCGGGGCGGCCTTGTCGGTGGCGCTGCGCCGCGGCGGCATCCTGCTGGCGGTGCTGGTGCTGCCGCTGACCATCCCGGTGCTGATTTTCGGGGTGGCGGCGGCCGAGGCCGCGATCACGGGGCCTCAAGCCTTCGGCCCACCTTTCACCATTCTTTGCGCGCTATCTCTCGCCAGCCTCGTGCTCGGGCCGATCGCCGCCGCGGCGGCACTGCGCTACGGCCTGGAATGAGCGCGATGGCCGCATTGCCCCCCAACCCGGCTCCGCCTAGATAGTCGCCATGGCCGTTATCGACCTCGCCAATCCGACCCGGTTCCTCAAACTGGTAAACCGCGTACTGCCCTGGCTGATCGCCGTCACGGTGCTGCTGTTCGTCGTCGGGCTCTACCGCGCGGTGAACGCGCCGGACGACTACCAGCAGGGCGCCACGGTGAAGATCATGTATCTGCACGTGCCAGCGGCCTGGCTCGGCATGATGGGCTGGGTGGTGATGAGCGTCGCCGCGCTGGGCACCCTGGTCTGGCGCCACCCACTGGCCGACGTGGCCGGCAAGGCCGCCGCCCCGATCGGCGCCGCCTTCACCTTCATCTGCCTGGTCACCGGCTCGCTTTGGGGCCGCCCGACCTGGGGAACCTACTGGGTATGGGACGCGCGGCTCACCTCCATGCTGGTACTGATGCTTTTGTATCTCGGCGTGCTGGCGCTGTACTGGACCGCGGAAGACCCCGGCCGCGGCTCGCGGGCGGCGGCAGTGCTGGCGCTGGTCGGCGCGGTCAACCTGCCGATCATCAAGTTTTCGGTCGACTGGTGGAACACGCTGCACCAGGGCTCCTCCATTTTCCGCATCGGCGGCTCGACCATCGCGCCCTCGATCCTGTGGCCGCTGATCATCATGGCGCTCGCCTTCACCTGCCTGTTCTTCACGCTGCATCTCGCCGCCATGCGCAACGAGATTCTGCGCCGGCGCGTGCGTTCGATGCGCATGATGCAGGCGCAAGAGCTTGCCGAGGCCGGCGCATGATCCCGAAAAGTGGGAACCGGTTCTCGGACAACATAATGCGCCAAAGGAAAAAAGCATGACCATGAGTTTCGCGCAGGAAGCCGGCTTCATCGTCGCGGCTTATGCGGTAACCGCCTTCGTGGTGGCGGCGCTGATCGCCTGGGTGGTGCTCGACTATTCGGCGCAGCGCCGCATCCTCGGCGATCTCGAGGAGCGCGGCGTGACGCGGCGCTCGCGGCGGAGCGGACCATGAGCGCGACGGCGAGCGAAGGCACGCGCAAGAGCAGGACTCGGCGCAGCATCTTCGTGCTGCTGCCGCTGGCCGGCTTCACCGCACTGGCGATCCTGTTCTATGTCGGCCTGCACGAGGGCGATCCGTCGCTGCTGCCCTCGGCGCTGATCGGCAAGCACATGCCGAAGACCGACCTGCCGCCGGTCGAGGGCCTGATGCGCGACGGCAAGCCGGTCGCAGGACTGACCGACGCCACCTTCAAGGGCAAGGTGACGCTGCTCAATGTCTGGGCCTCGTGGTGCATCCCCTGCCACGAGGAAGTGCCGTTCCTGGCGGCGCTAGCGCAGAACAAGCGCATCCAGCTGGTCAGCATCAACTACAAGGATGCGCCGGGCGACGCGCGTCGCTTCCTCGGCCGCTACGGCAATCCTTACGTGGCGACCGGCGCCGACCGCAGCGGCCGCGAGTCGATCAATTGGGGCGTCTATGGCGTGCCGGAGACCTATGTGATCGATCGCGACGGCACTATCGCCTACAAGCTGGTGGGGCCGATCGACGCTCGAAACCTGGTGACCAAGCTCGAGCCGCAGATCAAGAAGGCGCTGGGCAGCAAACAGTGACTGTCATCGCCCGCGAAGGCGGGCGATCCAGTGCCACGACCGCCTATTGTTCAAATCATTCGCCTGCGTTTACTGGATGCCCCGCATTCGCGGGGCATGACAGCCGAGAGTATGGGCGCGCTATTCCCGCTCGGCGGGCTCCGGATTGGCCGCGTAGCGCTGCAGCAACGGATACTGCGCCGCGCCGAACAGGAAGGTGAGCGGCACCACGCCGAACAGCTTGAAGCTCACCCAGACGTCGGTGGAGAAGTTGCGCCAGACGATCTCGTTGAGCACGGCGAGCACGAAGAAGAACAGCGCCCAGCGCCAGGTAAGCTTGCGCCAGCCTTCCTCGGTGAGGTCGAACACGGAATCGAACAGCACGCCGAGGAACGACTTGCCGAACAGAAGGCCGCCGATGAGCGTGCCGCCGAACAGCACGTAGATGATGGTCGGCTTGAGCTTGATGAACTCGGCATCGTGCAGGACGAGGGTGAGGCCGCCGAAGATCACCACGATGATGGCGGTGACCAGCGGCATGATCTCGACCCGCCGCGTCTTCACATAGGCGACGGCGAGCGCGATCAGCACCGCCGCCATGAACACCGCGGTGGCGGCGAAAATGCCGAAGCGCACATTGGCAGCGAAGAACAGCACCAGCGGGCCGACGTCAAGGACGAGCTTGAGGATGGGAGTGAGTTTTTGTTTTTCGGGCTTTTCGGACATGGGCGGCTGCTAGCGCGGTCCTTTCATCTTGTCATTTCGGGGCCCGAGCGAAGCGAGGGCACCCCGAATCCAGGGCCATACGAAAAGCCCTGCCGTATCGCTCTGGATTCCGGGCTCGCGTGCTGCGCACGCGCCCCAGAATGACGGGCTCCACTACTTCTCCAGCCCCACCACCGCCCGCGCGAAGTCGTGCGCGGTGAAAGGCGCCAGGTCCTCGACGCCTTCGCCGACGCCGATGAAATGCACCGGCAGGCCGAACTTGGACGCGATAGCCACCAGGATGCCGCCCCGCGCGGTGCCGTCGAGCTTGGTCATGACCAGGCCGGTAACGCCGGCGATCTTGCCGAAGATCGCCACCTGCTGCAGCGCGTTCTGCCCCACGGTGGCGTCGAGCACCAAGAGCACCGCGTGCGGCGCCTCCGGCTCCACCTTACGCATCACGCGCACCATCTTCTCCAGCTCGTTCATCAGCTCGGCGCGGTTTTGCAGGCGGCCGGCGGTGTCGACCAGCACGATGTCGGTGCCCTGCGCCTTGGCGGCGGTGACCGCGTCGAAGGCGAGGCCTGCCGCGTCGGCGCCCTGCTCGCGCGCCATGATCGACGCGCCGGTGCGCTCGGCCCAGATCTTGAGCTGATCGATGGCGGCGGCGCGGAAGGTGTCCCCCGCCACCAGCATCACGCTCTTGCCCTCACGGCTATAGCGCGCCGCCAGCTTGCCGATGGTGGTGGTCTTGCCGGAACCGTTGACGCCGGCCACCAGGATGACGAAGGGGCGCGCGCTGATCTGTAGCGGCTTGGCGACCGGGGCGAGCGCTTTCTCGATCTCGGCCGCCAGTACGCCTTTGACCTCGTCGGGGCTGAGATTGGGCGGGTAGCGGCCCTCGCCGAAATCGTCGACGATGCGGATGGCAAGGTCGGTGCCGAAATCGGCGCGCACCAGCTCGTCTTCCAGCGCCTCCAAGGTCTCGACATCGAGCCGGCGGTTGCTGACCAGGCCGGTGATGGCGGAACCGAGCGAGGACGAGGTGCGCCCGAGGCCGCCGGTCAGCCGCTTCCACCAGCCGCCGGATTTTGCGGTTTCGGTCTCGGCCTCGGTTCCGGTCTCGGTCTGTGCGGTGTCGTCCATGAGGCGCTCGTGATAGCCGTTCCCAATTGACCTAGAAACCTCATTTGGCCAGTCCGGGGCGCGAGCGAAAGCGCGCCAACCCGGAATCCGGCCGATTTCAGCGACGCCCGGAATGACGAGACGCGGATGACTCCGGAAGAGTTGCATGCCCGCCTGCTCTACCGCGACGGGCTAATGCTGGTGATGGACAAGCCGGCCGGCCTGCCTGTGCATCAGGGCCCGAAGGGCGGCGCGGCGGTCGACGCCTATTTCGACGCGCTGCGCTTCGGGCTGCCGCGCGACCCGGCGCTGGCGCACCGGCTCGACAAGGACACCTCCGGCTGCCTCGTTCTCGGCCGCCACCGCAAGGCGCTTGCCGCTCTCGGCAAGCTGTTCAAGGAGGGCAAGGTCGGCAAGCTCTACTGGGCGGTGGTGGAGGGCGGCCCGGAAGCCGACGAGGGCCGCATCGATATGCCACTCTCCAAGCTGGACGCGACGCGCGGCTGGTGGATGAAACCGGACCCGCACGGGCTGCCCTCGGCGAC
>JARRNI010000414.1:0-6681 GCA_037385125.1 Pseudolabrys sp. | reverse complement strand
TTCATCGGCTGGGCCGGCGGCGACGAGGTGCTGCTCGATCTGGCCTGTGCATTGTCGCGCCATTGCGGGATGGCGGCCTGAGGCGTTTTGTGCTTTGAGAGGCGCGAACCTAGGCTCGATTGATACCGAGCATCGGCGACAGACTCGGCGTGCTCCCTCTCCCTGGGGAGAGGGTTGGGGTGAGGGGGTTCCGTGGCTCTCTTTAGGCTGTAACCCCTCATCCGCCCGCCTTCGCTTGCGCTTCGGCGGGCGACCTCTCCTTATGGGAGAGGTAAAGCGTGCCCGCTGCCCGGTCTCGATACAATCCACAGCGCTGCGCTTAGGAAAATGCATTCTCCGCCATGACCGCCGCCTTCCTCGATAAGAAAACCATCGCCGAGCTGACCGCGCGCATGTATCTCGACACCGGCGCGGTGCGCTTCATGACCGACAAGCCCTTCATCTTCACGAGCGGATGGGCGAGCCCGGTCTACAACGACTCGCGCTGGCTGATCTCGTTTCCCGCCGTGCGAAGCGTGCTGATGGATTTCGCGGTGGCCAGCATCGACCGCGACATCGGGCGGGCCGAGATCGACGCGGTGGCGGGAGGCGAGACCGCCGGCATCCCCTTCGCCGCCTGGGTGGCCGACCGCATGGGCCTGCCGATGCAATATGTGCGCAAGAAGGCCAAGGGGTTCGGCCGCAACGCGCAGATCGAGGGCCGGCTCGACCCCGGCCAGCGCGTGCTGCTGGTGGAGGACTTGGCCACCGACGGGCGCAGCAAAGTGAATTTCGTCAAGGCGCTGCGCGAAGCGGAAGGGCAATGCGCGCACTGCTTCGTGCTGTTCTTCTACGACATCTATCCGGAGGGGCGGACCATCCTGGCCGAGCTTGGCGTCACCTTGCACGCGCTCACCACCTGGCGCGACGTGCTCAGCGTGGCCAAGGCCAGCGGCCGGTTCGATCCCAAGATGCTGGCGGAGGTGGAGAAATTCATCGACGATCCAGCCGACTGGTCGAAGGCGCATGGCGGGGCGGCCGGCGCGGCGGATTAATCCTCTGACTCGTCATGGCCGGCCTTGTGCCGGCCATCCACGCCTTTACACTTTGCACGATTGAAGGCGTGGATGCCCGCGACAAGCGCGGGCATGACGACGCACATGGGAGGCTGTCATGGCGAAGGCGAAGCGCAAGGGGAAGGCAACCAAGGCGGCGAGGAAAAGCAAGAAGAAGGTCGCTGCAAAAAAAGCGAAGAGCGCCAAAAAAAGCGCTAAGGCGAAGAAGCAGACAAAGCGCGCCAACGCCAAGACGCGCGCCGCGCCGAAGGCAGCCCGGCGCAAGCCGCAGAAATTCACCGTCAGCCATCACCGCGAGGAGGATTTCGACGCAGGCCTCCGGCCCTACTCGGCTTATCGCGATCTTGGGCTGGCGCCGGCGACCGACGGCCTGGTGCAGGCGCACGTGATCCGCATGACCAAGCCGTTCGAAACCGGCCGCACTACCACGACGTCGATTTCCAGATGGTCTATGTGCTCAAGGGCTGGTTCCAGAGCGAATTCGAGGGCGAGGGCGTGCACACCTTCTACGCCGGCTCGTGCTGGATCCAGCCGCCCAAGATCAAGCACACGGTCCGCGGCTATTCAAACGACTGCGAATTGCTGGAGATCGTGCTGCCGGCGGACTTCGACACGGTGACGCTGGAGGGGTGAGCCGGCACGGCCTCGTCACATTCTGCGTCATTGCCCGCGAAAGCGGGCAATCCAGTAATCACGGCGCTGACTGCGTTTACTGGGTTCCCCGCCTCCGCGGGGAACGACAGCGGAAAGCTTCAGGACGACAGCAGAGTGCGTCAGCGGCTCACCTGCTGCCCCGGCTCGATATCGTCATCCAGCAGCACGCGCAGGGCGCCGCCGTCGCCGTCCGAGTACTGGCCGCTCTTGAGCGCCCACAGAAAAGCGATGAGCCCGATGCCGCCGAGTCCCACCGCCATTGGGATCAGATAGACGAGGACGTTCATGCGATCCCTCCGGAAGAAGGCCGCCCCCCGCGCGAAGCGCGCAACGCATTGAGAGTCACCGTGATCGACGACGCCGACATGGCCAGCGCGGCGATCAGCGGCGTCACCAGGCCGGCGATGGCGACCGGCACTGCGACGGTGTTGTAGACGCCGGCGAACCAGAGGTTCTCCGTCATCAGCGCGCGGGCGCGGCGGGCGACGCGGATGGCGTCGTGCACCGGGCTGAGGCGCTCGCCGAGGAACACGGCGTCGGCATGCGCCTGCGCCACATCGGCGGCGGAGATCGGCGACAGCGAAACGTCGGCGGCGGCAAGCGACGGCGCGTCGTTGAGGCCGTCGCCCACCATGAGCACGCGGCGGCCTTGCTTTTTCAGCGCCTCGATGCGGGCGATCTTGTCGGCCGGCTTCAGGCCGCCCTGCCACTGCGCGATGCCGAGCGCGGCGGCGACCGGCGCCACCGCGTCGGGGCGGTCACCAGACAGGATGCGCAGATCGAGGTCGAGCTTGCGCAGGCGTTTCACCACCTCGTCGGCGTCGGGCCGCAGCTTCTGGGCGACGGCGATGGCGGCGGTGCGGCCGCCGTGCGAGAACGCAATGAGCGAGGAGCCCGGCGCATGCGTGATATTGCCGAGGCCGCAGAATTGCGCGCTGCCGAGGCGGGCCTCAGTGCCGTCGACCAGGGCGCGCACGCCCTGCCCCGGCTCCTCTACCGCGCCCTCGTAAGGCGTCTTCACATTCGCCTCGAGCGAAAGCGCCGTCGCCAGCGGGTGGCGGCTCGACAGCGCGAGCCGCGCCGCCATCTGCAACAGGTCGGGATCGAGGCTGTCTGCATTGGTGACGCGCGGCTCGGGCAGCGTCAGCGTGCCGGTCTTGTCGAAGATCACGGTGTCGGCCTCGGCCAGCCGCTCGACCGCGTCGCCGGCATTGAGGATGAGGCCGGCGCGGAACATGGCGCCGGAGGCGACCACCTGCACGGCGGGAATGGCAAGCGAAAGCGCGCAGGGGCAGGTGATGATGAGGACGGCGATCGCGGTGACCAGCGCGTCGTGCAGGCCGGCGCCGGCCAGCCACCAGCCGAGTCCGGTGAGCACGGCAGCGATGTGCACCACCGGTGCGTAGACGCGGGCGGCGCGGTCGGCTAGCCGCATCGTGTGCGACTTGGCGCTGGCGGCTTTTTCCAAAAGCCGCTCGATCTCGTCGATCAGCGTGCCGCCGCCGGCGGCGGAGACCTTCAGCGTCAGCGTGCCGTTGAAGTTGAGGCTGCCGGCATAGACCTCCGCGCCGGAGGACACTGCGCGGCGCGCCGTCTCGCCGGTGATCACGCTCTCATCGATCTGGGATGAGCCGCCGACCACGCTGCCGTCGGCCGGGATGCGCTGGCCCGACTTGACCAGCACGCGGTCGCCGTCGGCAAGCGCCTTGACCGGTACGGAGACCAGTTCGCCGTCGACCAGGCGGTGCGCGGTGTCGGCCTTCAGCGCTGCCAGGTTGCCGGCCACCGCGCGCGTCTTGCGGCGGGCGGCGTGCTCAAGCGCGCGGCCCGCCAGCAAAAAGAACAGCAGCATGATGGCGGAATCGAAATAGGCGTCGGGCGCGCGGCGGGCGGTCTCCACCAGCGACATGGCGAGCGCCAGGGTGACGCCGACCGAGATCGGCACGTCCATGTTGAGCGCGCCGGACTTGAGGACGCGCCAGGCGCTCTTGAAGAAGGGCTGGCCGGCATAGACCGCAGCCGGCAGCACGATCAGCGCCGAGGCCCAGCGGAAGAAGTCGCGCGTCGACGGCGTCATGTCGCTGCCCGACCAAATCGACACCGACAGCAGCATGACGTTCATGGCGGCGAAGCCCGCCACCGCCAGGTAGCGGGTCAGACGGCGCGCCTCGGCCGCCTCCTCCTGCTCGGCGCGCAGCGGAACGAAGGGATGGCCGCGATAGCCGATCGTCTCCAGCGTCTCGACAATGCGCGCCGGCTCGAGCGCGCCTTCCGCCCAGGTCACGTGCAGCCGGCGGTTGGTGAAGTTGAGCCGGGCCTCGGTGATGCCGGGCAGCTTCTTCACCGCAGTTTCGATGCGGTTGATGCAGGCGCCGCAGTGCACGCCCTCGACCGCCAGGTCCATACCGCAGGTGCCATCCGCTTCCGGCTTGGCGTAGTGGGAAATGTCGAGGGCTTCACTCATCTCATCAGTTCTCGTCGGCATCCCGCTCGTTCCGCGCATCCCCGCCCCCGTGGCAACGCGAACGATCGGCAGTCTTGTCAGCGCAAATCCACCCGGCTGCGCGAGCGGAACACGCGCGCACCGTCGCGGTAGAAATCGACCACAAGGTCCCACTGGCCGGAATGGCCGAGCCCTTCGCCGTGGAACTGGCCGGCGCCGATCCTGGCCAAGTGGATGACGTGATCGCGGCGCGAGTCGGCCGGATGCTCGAGCGTGGCGTCGGCAGTCAGGCCGGTCACCGGCGCACCCTTGGCATCATGCACGCTGATGTCGAGCACCGCCTCGCCCTGCAGGTCGTGCTTGAGCTTGCCGTCGACCTGCCAGTGCAGCGCCTGCTGGCGCTCGGCGCGGTGGATCTCGCCCTCGAACATCTGGCCGGCCTTGTAGGAGCTCGGCGTGTCGACGCCAGCGAAGGTCGAGATCGCGGCGTCGGCCATGAAGCCGTTGACCACAAACACCAAGCCGAAGAAGCCGACCAGCCAAAACAGGACGGTGCGGCCGGTGACCTCGCGCGGCTTGTCGGTAGGTGCCATAACGCTAGCCTTTCGGTCCGAAGAAGTGGTCGCGCATCACCGCCGCCTCGCCGGTGTCGACGTCGATCAGCTTGAACAGGATGCTCGTCGAGGGCGCCGGCGGCGTCTTGCTGTAGTCGGTCACCACCACGCGCACTTCCTTGGTCTGGTCGGGGCCGACGTCAATGAGTTGGCGGCCATCCTTGCGCGGCGGCAGGCCGACGAAGTCGATGAGCGAGGACGGCAGGCCGTCGACGCTGACGATGAAGTCGCGGTGCTTCAGCTCCTTATTGACGATGCGAATGGTGTAGCCGTTGCGCAGCGCGCCGTCCGACATCCGCACGAACATCGGGTTGCGGTCGTGGATGACGGCAATGCCCTCGCTGCCGCGGGTGGCGAGCGTGTAGACCATGATGCCGCCGGCGATCGCGATGATCGCGGCATAAAGCAGCGTGCGGGTGCGGATCAGCTTGTAGAAGGGCTGCTTGCCCTCCATGCGGCGCTTGACGTTGATGTCGGTGTCGTATGCGATCAGCCGGGTCGGCCGGCCCAGCTTCTTCATGACGTTGTCGCAGGCGTCGATGCACAACCCGCACTGGATGCAGCCGAGATTGGCGCCCTCACGAATGTCGACGCCGGTCGGGCAGACGTGAACGCATTGCAGGCAGTCGACGCAGTCGCCGGCCAGCTCGCCGCGGGCGCGCAATTGCTGGGCCTTCTTGACCGAACAGCGCGGCTCGCCGCGGTCGTAGCGGTAGGTGACGTTGAGCGCATATTCGTCGGTTAGCGCCGCCTGGATGCGCGGCCAGGGGCACATATAAAGGCAGACCTGCTCGCGCATGTGGCCGGCGAGCGTGTAGGTGGTGAAGGTGAGGATGCCGATCCAGGCATAGGCCACCAGCGGGGCCTGAAAGGTGGCGAGTTCCTTCACCAAGGTCGGCGCGTCAGCGAAATAGAGGACCCAGGCGCCACCAGTCCACCAGGCGATCATCAGCCAGACGAAATGCTTGGCGCCCTTGCGCGCCCAGGTGCCGGCGCTCCATTTGCGGCGGTCGCGCTGCATGTGCTCGCGGCGGTCGCCCTCGATGAAACGCTCGACCGCGAGGAACAGGTCGGTCCACACCGTCTGCGGGCAGAGATAGCCGCACCAGATGCGGCCGGCGATCGCATTCATCAGGAACAGGCCGATCGCGGCCAGGATCAGCAGGCCGGTGAGGTAGTAAACTTCCTGCGGCCATATCTCGATGAAGAAGAAGTAGAAACGCCGTGTCGGAAAATCGATCAGCACCGCCTGGTGCGGCGCCAGCGGGCCACGGTCCCAGCGCACGAAGGGCAGCAGCGGCGCGTCGCCTGCCACGCCCAACCCCTGGGAAGCCACAAGCGACAACGCCCGCACCACGGGCCACGGCTGATCGAGCGAAAGCGTATTGTCCGCTGAGGTCGTCACTTAACGCCGCCCCCGAAACTCCAGACATAGACGGTCAATGCCTTAATAGTGGGGTCGCTGAGGCGTCCTTGCCAGGCCGGCATAACGCCGCCGTGACCGTTTTCGATGCCGTGCATGATGGTCGCCTTGGACGAGCCGTAGAGCCAGATGTGGTCGGACAGATTGGCCGAGCCGATCTCCTGGTTCCCCTTGGCGTTCTTGCCGTGGCAGACCGCGCAATTGGCCTCGAACAGCTTGTGGCCGGCGGCGAGGTCGGCGCCCTTCTCGACCGGCAGGCCGGACAGCGAGCGCACATAGTCGGCGATGTTGGAGATCTGGGCCGGCTTCAGCACGTCCTTGAACGGCGGCATGCTGCCCTGGTGGCCCTTGTCGTTGCCGGAGCGGGCGCCGAAGCGGATGGTCTGCCGGATCTGCGCCAGCTTGCCGCCCCACAGCCAGTCGTCGTCGTTGAGGTTGGGGTAGCCCTTGGCGCCACCGCCACCAGCCCCGTGGCAGGGCGCGCAATTGTCG
>JARRNI010000413.1:0-6376 GCA_037385125.1 Pseudolabrys sp. | reverse complement strand
GGATCAGATCCGCCACCGGCAGACCCATCTCGACCTGCTTCAATGCCGCCACGATCTGCTCAACCGAAAAACGCTTCCGCTTCATCGCGAACTTCCTCCTTCAGGAAATCCGCCGGAAATCTAACATTCAAACCGGACCACTTTCCCCGTGTCACCTCAGCGCGGCTGTGGCCTTAGCTGACAATTGATCTAGGTCAATGGCCGTCAAAAGCTTGTTTTGTACATGAGTTGATTTGTCCGGTCCCTAGGCCCCGACCGCAGGTGTCCCGGCATGGCCGAGGGTAGCGTCGCTTGAGCGAGGTATGTGCCATGCAGACCGCAACCTCCATCACGTTATCCGACCGCCCGATCCTGCGCGCGCTCGCCAAATCCTGGTGGCTTTTGCTGTTGCGGGGCATCGCTGCCGTCATTTTCGGAGTACTTGCTTTCGTTTGGCCCGGACTGACGTTGGTTACCCTGGTACTACTTTACGGAGCCTATGCGCTCGTCGACGGGGTGCTATCGCTCATCGCCGCCTTCACTGGTGGCGCAAAGCCGGTCCCAACCTGGTGGCTAGTCGTGGTTGGCCTTTGCGGCGTCGCCGTCGGCGTCCTGACATTCGTGTGGCCCGGCGTCACCGCAATCCTGTTGGTGTTGTTCATCGGCGCCTGGGCGTTGATACACGGCATTTTCGAGATCATCGGCGCGATCCAACTGCGCAAGGAGATTGACAACGAGTGGATGTTGATTCTCAGCGGTGCGCTGTCAGTGCTATTCGGTGTCGTCGTACTAATTGCGCCGGGGGCGGGCGCGCTCGGGCTGATCTGGGTCATCGCGGCATATGCGATCATCTTCGGCATCATGTTCGTTGCGCTGGCGTTGCGCTTGCGAAGCTTCAGCCAGGCCGCACCGGCTGCGGGGGCGGCGTGAGGCTGCGCGGCAAACCGGTGTCGCTGGTGCGGGTCGACGAGGCGATCAAGGATGCCTCCAAGTAATTTGCCTATAGCAAGCCTTCCAATACCGACAAGGTGACCGGCGGCTATTCTTCTTTCCATATCGGCAAAGGAAGGTGGAAAGTTAACCGGCTCGGTTTTCAAAAGCCTAGCGGCGCATGGCAGCCTGAGCACGTTTACGACAACATCTTCGATTCCGAGCATGAAGCGGAGGTATTCCTTCGGCAAACGCTCGTCGGGACTCCGCACTGAGACATGAGCGCCGACACGCTTTCGAACACAGAAAAACCCCACGGCATCGCCTAGAGTTTTGCTCCAAAGGCGACAGCGCGCGCTCTCGGTACCTGCAATGCCCGCCCGGTGCGCAAGCAGGCCGTCAGCTCGCGGCGCAGCTCGCCCCGCCCTTGGACAAACAGCGCTTGATAGATGGCTTCATGGCTGATGCGCATGGTCTCATCGTCCGGGAAGTCGACCGGCAGACGACGGGCGATCTGCTCCGGACTCCAGGCGTTTGCCCACCGCCGGTCTTTCCGCCGTCCGTGTCGACGGCCTTTCCAGAACACAGCTGGGCCGGGCACAAGGGTCCCATTGGGAGCCACGACGACGCCAGCCAGCCGTTCTCCGACATAGCTTCGCAATGCCACGTTGAGCACAAGCTTCGCCTGCTTTGGGCGGCGAGCAGATCGCTCGGCATGCCATTGCGCCGTTGTCGTGCGATACTCAAGACCGCCGCTCCGAGTAGCAGCATTGCGACGCAATTTCTCGGGAGACCGTCGAAGCTGCCCGCCCGAGCCTGCGAGCGGACCGGGCTTTGCTATCTTCTAGATCCGCCATGCGGTAGAACTACCAAGCGCAACGAGATGACGGGAGAGGGAGCACCTGGCATTCAGCAAATGTTGGTAGGTACCCATGTCCATGCCGATACCTCGTGAGGTGCAACGATCCGGAAGTGTGGAAGGACGGCAAAGACCTCAAAGACCCCGATCAGCAAGGCGCTCGGTATCTGGTCAGTAATGACATGGATCCAATTTGCCGATGAGTGGCAAATAACTGTCGGATTGATGGGCAATTGAACTTCACTTATATTGTGTCGGTGGTCATATAAAGACGGGAGCGATTATGACGAAAACTAGTAGAAAAATTAGAAAGCTTAAACCGTGGACTAAAGAAGACCTTCGCGCACTGAAGGCGTACTCGAAAGCAAAGACGCCGGTAGTTGAAATTTCCAAGCAGATGAAGCGAACTGTCGGCGCCCTGCGTCAGCAGGCCATTAGGCTCGGAATTGGCCTCGGCCATCGACGGTAGAACTCTGGCGGCGTCGCGGGCTGCGGCGTTACCTCATTCACCGCCTGAAGTGCCCGATTTGCTAAGGCGGGCGTAGCTGCCCCTCACTGCTATGCCCGGGGCAGAGATGCCCCTCGCTGCGCGCAGGTAGCCGCAGACGATGGGATCGCAGCAGTGCGCAACGACCTTGCCATCGTCATCGCCACCGCTATTACCTATCAGGCGATGGTCGGCACTGGCAGATCAAATACGCCCGAGGGCGTGCTCCATCAGACCCGCGCAATCGGCAACGCTTGCCGGGCAAGATGATGCTTGGCCCCTGTCGCGCTGGATGGCCATAACGCTGGGTATCGCGTTTTTAGGATTCGATAGATTTGAGCGATGGCAACGGGAGCAGATAGAGAGCAGAAAAATTGAACTGGCGCTTGAAGCATTGTACTTGGCCTACGAATCTAAAGCTATTCGGGCGAATCGTTCTCCCGTGACGGTCAAGGGGAAACCCGATGGGCTGCGTGAATAATCAAGTATTGGTTTTCGACATAATTCACCTATAGCGTCGCAGTTTTAATAATCTTCTCGAGAGCGGTTCCTTCTTCGGCAAGGCGGCGCTCCACAAAAGCGCGTTCCTGGGCAGTCAAAGGCGTTAGGAGAAGTTTCCGATAGTTCGTAATGTTTGCCCGGTGGGCGAACAACAGATCGAACTCGCGTTGTGACAGTGTACGCCTGCGGGCCGCTACATTTACTTCCGACATGGGGCGCCTTCCTACACACCGGAGATACATACCCTCAACAAAGCAGCCGGTACGAACCTTGCTCTCAGTGAGGGCACTACTCTTCAGAGACCATTGCGCTTAACCAATAATTGACCCTATGACCGGCATCTTCGAAGGTGGTCGAGCATCTGCGCGGGATTCACCGCGTAGCCGGTCCTCGAAGACTCGCGCCAGCCAAGCCGGCATCTTGGCCAATCCATCGCGGTCGGGGTCGTCCCCTGCCCAGCGAATGATCGTCCGAAGTGCCGCCTCCCTTCCTCGCCTTGTTACCGAGGGCTGCCGGCCCGCTTCCCGGGGACGGAAACAGGCCGGCTGCTGATCGGCTTGGGGAACGGGCCGATCAGCTCTCGGGCGGCAGGATGACCTTGTCGATGACATGGATGACGCCGTTCGAAGCCTGGATGTCAGGCTTCACGACCGCGGCGTCGTTGATCATCACCTTGCCGTGCGCGGTGGAGACCTTGACCATCGCACCGTTGACCGTTTTGGCCTCGGTCAGTTTGGTCACCTGCGCGGCTTTCACGGCGCCCGGCACCACGTGATAGGTGAGGATCGCCGTCAGCTTCGCCTTGTTCTCCGGCTTCAGTAGGTTCTCCACCGTGCCGGCCGGCAGCTGGGCGAACGCTTCGTCGGTCGGCGCGAACACCGTGTACGGTCCGGTCCCCTTGAGGGTCTCGACAAGACCCGCGGCGCCGAGCGCCGCGGCCAGTGTCTTGAACTGGCCGGCGCCGACCGCGGTGTCGACGATGTCCTGGTTGGTGGCGCGCGCGAAGTTGCTGCCGATCGCCAGACCCACCACGGCCAGAACGATCGCGGCCGCCGACGCAATACCTGTCACTCTGCTCTTCATCTTTTTGCTCCTGACTTGACGCGTTTGACCGTTGGGCCGGCTTCGCCGGCGTCATCGGTTCTGGGAAGCGCTGGTCGGAAGGCGGTTTTGCCTTGCGCCCGTCGCCGCGCTATTGAGTAATAATAAAACTTCTTTTCATGCCACTCACGTTAGCGTGATATGAAAGCTAATTTTCTTGTTAATAAAAATATGCTATCCGGCTTTGAGCAGAAGTGAAAAGGACGCCCGGACCGTGCTGTCAGAGACCCTGACCACCGCGCTTGAGGGCTATGCCATCGGCCCGAAAGTCCGCCGGCCGCGGCTGCGCAAGAAGCTGGGACTGGTCCAGCTCGGCGAGCACACAGGCCTGTCGCCGGCGCTCTTGTCGAAGATCGAGCGCGGGCACCTGTTTCCGACCTTGCCGACGCTGATGCGCATCGCCCTGGTCTTCGAAGTCGGCCTCGACCATTTCTTCAAGGAGGACAGCGACCGGCCCGTCCATGCGGTCGTGCGGAAGACCGATCGCATCCGCCTGCCCGACAAGCCGGGGCGTGGTGCGCCCACCTACTATTTCGAGTCGCTCGATTATCCGGTGAGCGAGCGCAAGCTGAACGGCTATTACGTCGAGATCGAATCGGAAGACGAGTCGTCGGACCCGCACGAGCATCACGGCGCGGAAATCATCTACGTGCTGCGCGGCGAGCTTGTCGTGAATCTTGAGGGCGAGGATTGCACGCTGGGCGAGGCGGTCCGATACCGCGCTCAAGCACGACGTTGTCCTCCTCGGCCATCTTCGCAACGCATTTTGAATAGGACGCCAGGATGATTGGCACTCACCCCTTGACAGTGCCAAAAGGCAAACCAAATCAAACGGCCGCGAGGGGTGATCGAGCCGAATGGCATTGACTTTTCGCCCCCGCAAACAACCCTGGGTGCGAACATGGTGACACTATTTACCGACCCCTTCGACGCGCTGTTCAATCTGCAACGGGCGCTTGAAGCGCGTACAGAGGGCGACTGGCTCCAGAACCAGACCGCCGGTCAAGGCCCGTTCCCGCCGATCAACGTCTTTCAGCAGGGAGATGACATCGTGGCGATTGTCGAATTGCCGGGTGTCGATAAGAACGACCTGCAGATCGAGGCCAAGGAAAATACGATCCGGATCGCCGGCAAGAAGGCCATTGATCTCCCTGAAGGGGTCAGCGTGCACCGACGGGAGCGCATATTCGGAGAATTCGACCGGACGCTTTCGCTTCCCATCCAGCTCGACCCCGATGGCATCAAGGCGGAGTATCAGGATGGAATTCTGGCGCTGTTCCTGCCGCGGTCGGAGCGCGACAAGCCACGAACGATCAAGATCGCTTGATCGAACACCGTAGGGCCAACGAGCATTTCAGGAGCGTGAGTCATGCCCTCAGCACAAGAATTGCAGGTTCAAAAGAAGCGGGAAGTAGAAAAGAAGGAAGAGACAACCGTTCCCGCGCGGGTATTTCTGCCGAATGCCGACATTTACGAGACGCCGAATGAATTGAAGGTCGTGCTCGAAATGCCCGGCATCGAAAAGGACAAAGTCGAGATCAACATTGAGGATGGCGTCCTCCATGTTGAGGGCCGGCTCGACCTTTCCAAATATGCGGGACTGCAGCCGCTCTATACCGAATACAACGTCGGACACTATGCAAGGAGCTTCCAGCTATCGAGCAAGATTGATCAAAGCAAGATCGCCGCGGAAATGAAAAATGGCGTTCTTTCGCTGACGCTGCCCAAAGTGGAAGAAGCCAAATCCAGGACAATTCAAGTCAAGTGAACTCACCTGTTCGCCAAGCCGCTGTCGAGGGAGAAAGGACGTGAACGACAGACAACGCGCGAATTTTGATCTCGACCAACTGCTGCATCCGGCACAAGCCTTCGGCCATCCGTCCAAAGTCGTCAACGATCCCGATCTCACGCTTAACGAAAAGCGTGCGATTCTCGCCTCATGGGCTTCGGATGTTGCAGGCGGTGATTGCACCGTCGATGCTGTCGCTGCTCTATCCACTCGATGGAGAAGTGAAAGGCTATAGCCGCGAGCAGTTCCTGGATGATCTTTGTAACGAATGCGAGAAGGACATTCGCGGCGCGTATGCCATTCCAGCAGGGATCCCCGTTTGCAGCGCAAAGGGCCAAAAGATGATTGAAGTGCTTTTCATCTCCGCTTGGACTTTGATTTTTGGCAGCATCGCTGCTATCGCCGTGCTCCTCTATATCAATGACCATCGCGGGTAGCGCGAGCGCAGGTGCGGTCCAAGGCAAAGCCTGTAATCCACGCAGCCCGCCGCCTCCTCAACGGAGGCGCTTGCAGCTTTCTGGCCCACTGAAATCAGCATTTGGCTGAGGAGATTTTCTGGCGGGAGTTGTGTGTGCCGAAAACTTAAATCCGCACATAATGGTGATGAAGCTCGCCGAGGACAGGCTGCGATACGACGTTCCCGGCCACTTTAACGCGACGGAACGCGGGGGCATCTTTGTTTAATGACCGATGCGTCCGGATCTTGTTGTAGTAGTCGGCATAGCTGTGC
>JARRNI010000412.1:0-4732 GCA_037385125.1 Pseudolabrys sp. | reverse complement strand
GCTTAGCTTCCGCCAAACCTGCTGCCATATTGTGCAGCGCTCCGAGGTGCGTCCGTTCGGCCGCGCTCGCACGTTTAACGGCGTGCCGCTCGGGTCATTCACGATGCAAGTCTGCGCCCAAGCGCTTGTCGCCAGTGTCGCCAGCGAAAAGGCAAGCAAGAGGCGTTTCATTAGACTTCTCCATGCGTGTTTGCGGTCGCGCGTGGCAGCCGAGAAGAACCGGATCGTCGCCGATTTATTGAAAAAGTTGTGAGCCACGTCGCTTTTCCGAACCGCACCGCTGCGTCTAGATCGATCGAGACGAGCCGCGTGAGATCGGAGGCTGACCGAGCACGAGTCTGCATGCCACGCCAACGCCGCGCTACTGCGCCTCCGTTGATATGCCGTCACACCGCCGACTTAAGGCGCATGCGGCGCTTAGCGGCCGCTCGTTGACTGCCGCCCTTCGGGTTTGCGGTCCAGCGGTCGTTCGCACTAAGGGGGAGGAGATGCTCAGAGTCTAACCCGCTTCCCTGAAGCGCACCGCGGCTTCGAGATCAACCGAGACGAGTTGCGACACTCCGCGTTCGGCCATGGTGACGCCGAACAGGCGGTTCATGCGCGCCATGGTGATCGGATTGTGGGTGATGATCACGAAGCGGGTGTCGGTCGATCGGGTCATTTCATCGAGCAGGTCGCAGAAGCGCTCCACGTTGTGGTCATCGAGCGGAGCGTCCACCTCGTCCAGCACGCAGATCGGCGCCGGATTGGTCAGGAACACCGCGAAAATCAACGCCAAGGCGGTCAGCGCCTGCTCGCCGCCCGACAACAGCGACAGGGTCGAGGGCTTCTTGCCCGGCGGCTTGGCGAGGATTTCCAGCCCGGCTTCCAGCGGATCGTCGCTCTCGATGAGCTGCAATTCGGCGGTGCCGCCACCGAACAATTGGGTGAACAGGTGCTGGAAGTGGCGGTTGACCTGCTCGAACGAGGCCAATAGCCGTTCGCGCGCCTCGCGGTTGAGGCTCTGGATGCCTAGGCGCAGCTTCTTGATCGCCTCCACCAGGTCGTCGCGCTCGCTGGTGAGGCTCACGTGCTGGGTCTCGACCTCGCGTAATTCCTCCTCGGCGCGCAGGTTGACTGCGCCCAGCCGCTCGCGCTCGCGCCGCAGCTTCTCGAGCTTTTCCTCGATCTCGCTGAGCACGGGCAGCGGCTCGCCTTCCTTCAATTCGGCCAGTTCGGCCACGCCGGCCGGCTCGATCTCCAGCATGTCGTGGATTTCGCGGGCGATTTCGGCGAGGCGGCGCTTGGCGGCGTCGAAACGCTCCTCGGCGCGGGCCAACGCTTCGCGCGCGGCGCTGGCCGCTTCCTGCGCGGCGCGGGCGTCGCGATCGGCTTCGGAAAGGGCATTTTCCGCCTCCCGCAGGCGGTCGGCGCAGGCGCGCCGGTCGGCTTCCGAGGTCTGCACTTCGCCCACAAGGCCTTGGCGCTTCTCGGCGAAAAGCTGCGGTGCGTTCTCCAGCTCGGCGCGGTCGCGCTTGGCTTCCTCGCCCCGCTGCTCGAGGGTGGCGATCTGACTCAGGGCGCCGTCGTGCCGCTCGCTCCAGCTTGCCTTGTCCGACGCGAGCTGCTTGAGCCGGCGGTCGGCCATTTCCGCCTCGCGCACGATCGCCTGCTGCTCGGCCCGCACCTCGGCGAGCGTGGCTCGCTTGGCCGTTATGTCCTCGCGCACCCCGTCGAGCTTGCCTTCGAGTTCGGCGGCGGGCGGCAGTTCGCCTAGCGCGCCTTCGGTCCGCGCCTTGGCCTGCAGCGTCTCGTCGCGGTTGGCGGCGAGCCGCGCGCGCGCCTCGGTCAGGGCGGACAGGCGCGCGGCGTGGCGGCTGGCTTCGCGCTCAGCGGCATCGTGGCGGTCGCGCGCGGCACCGGCGTCGTTGCGGCGGTCGCGCGCGGCGTTGCGCGCTTGCGTTTCCGCGTCCGCGGCGGCTTGCAGCCCGGCTTGCGCCGTCTCGACCCGGCCGCGGGCGCTCTCGACCTCGGCGCGGGCGCCCTGCAATTCGGTTTCGATGTCGGCGAGCCGGGCGCGCTCGGCCAGACGCCGGGCGGCGCCGGTTGGGGCATGCGCGGCGGCGGCGAAGCCGTCCCAGCGCCACAGGTCGCCTTCCAGCGACACAAGCCGCTGGCCCGGCTTGAGCTGGCCGGCCAGCCGGTCGCCGGTGTCGCGATCCACCACGCCGATTTGGGCCAAGCGTCGGGCGAGTTCGTTCGGCGCCAGCACGTTGTCGGCCAGCTTCTCCACGCCTTCCGGCAGCGCCGGGTCGGCGGGATCGACGGCAGAACCCATCCAGCGCATGGGCGCGGACGGATCGATTGGCGCGTCGAGATCGTCGCCAAGGGCGGCGCCCAGCGCCTTCTCGTAGCCCTTCTCCACGGCGATGTGGTCCATCACCGGCGGCCACAGGTTCTTGGTCTCGACCGCCAGCACCTTGGACAGCGTTTTGGCCTCGGTTTCCAGCCGCTGCACGCGGCGCTCGGCCTCGGCGAGGGGGCTGCGCGCGTCCTCTAATTGCTGGCGTGCCGTTCCATGGGCCGTTTCCGCTTCAGCGGCGGCAGTCTCGGCGGCGGCAACGGCGGCCTGCATTTCCTCGACTGCGGCGGCGAGCGCCGCCAGATCGGGACCGTGGGCCGCCTGCAGGCCGGACAGCTCGCGCTCGATCTCGGCGATCTCGGCTTCGAGGCGGGCGGCGCGCTCGCCATGCTCGCGCGCGGCGTTTTCAAGCTGGTTGCGCCGCGCGCTGAGATCGGCCAGCGCGGTCGTGAGATCGGAGAAGACCTTTTCCGCCGCGCTCAGCTCGGCGTCGGCTTCGGCTAGGCAGGCATCGACGCCGCTGCGGCGGCTGGCGCTCTCATGCGCCTCGGCGCGGATGGTTTCTTCCTCAGCGGCCAGACGCTCGAGCGCCTCTTCGGCGTTGGCGGCAAGGCGCTGCTCGCGCTCGCGGTCGGCGGCGAACTGCACCAGCCGCAGATCGAGCTCGGCCAGGCGGTCCTTGGCGCGCTGCTCCTCGCGGTCGAGGTCGGTCATGGCCACGTTGAGCCGGTGCAGGGCGGCGCCGGCGCGCGCCTCCGCCTCGCGCAGATCAGGCAGCGCTGCCTGCGCCGTCGCCTGCCGCGTGGAAGCTTCCGTCTGCGCGGCGGTGCGGTCGGCGACTTCGCGCAGGCAGGCATCCTTGGCGCGCTCGGAATTCTCGACCTCGCCGCTCGCCGCGGTCCAGCGCAGGTGGTAGAGCGTGGCTTCCGCCTTGCGCACCTGGGCCGACACGGTGCGGTAGCGGATCGCCTGGCGCGCCTGCTTCTTCAGGGCCTCCATCTGGGAGGCGAGCTGGCCGATCACGTCCTCGACCCGCAGCAGATTGGTTTCCGCCGCCTTCAGGCGCAGTTCGGCCTCGTGGCGGCGGGCATGCAGGCCGGAAATGCCGGCGGCCTCTTCCAGCACGCGGCGGCGCTGCTCCGGCCGCGTCTGGATGATCTCGCCAATGCGGCCCTGATGCACGAGGGCCGGTGAGCGCGCGCCCGTGGAGGCGTCGGCGAACAGGATCTGCACGTCGCGCGCGCGTACTTCCTTGCCGTTGATGCGGTATGTGGAGCCCGCCTCGCGCTCGATGCGGCGTGCGATCTCCAGCGTGTCGTCATCGTTGAAGGCGGCCGGTGCCGAGCGCTCGGAATTGTCGGCCGTCATCGCCACTTCGGCGTTGTTGCGCGCCGGGCGATTGGTGGAGCCGGAGAAGATCACGTCGTCCATGGCGGAGGCGCGCATGGATTTGAACGAGGACTCGCCCATCACCCAGCGCAGCGCCTCAACCAGATTCGATTTGCCGCAGCCGTTCGGTCCGACCACGCCGGTCAATCCCGGCTCGATTAGGAAGTCGGTCGGCTCCACGAAGGATTTGAAACCGAGCAGCCGCAGCCGCGTGAGCTTCATGCTTTAAGGCCTCGTGCCGATGGTGCCGGTGCCGCCGGTCGTCCGGGAACGCGCGCGCACGGGACAAACGCTGCAGGCTTGAGCATAGGGAGTCGTCGGTACATTCCGGGATTTGGCCCGGCCAGTCGATTCTAATCGCCGCGTACCGCCGAGAATGAATCGCCGCGCCCGCTTGGGCAACTGCGGCGCGCCCGAGTTTTGCAGTTTTCCAGACCTTTCGGCGTCGGACACGGCGAAATTAGGGCGGAACCGCGCCCCGGCCGGGCCGAAAAGCCCTTATTTTCCCTTGAGATCGGGGTCGATCAGCTTGGCCATCTGCTCGATGGTCATGGCCCCGGCAAAGGCCTTGCCGTTGATGAAGAAGGTCGGCGTCGAGTGCACCTTGAATTTGTCGATCGCGACCTGACGCTCCTTTTGAATGTCGTCGAGCAGTTTCTGATTCTTCAGGCAGGCGTCGAAGCTCTCCTTGCTGAAGCCGGCCTGCTTGGAGATCGACAGCAGGTCCGGCAGCGGCTTCTGCTTGACCCATTCGTCCTGCTTGCGGAACAGGGTGTCGATCATGGCGTAGTATTTGTCCTTGTTCTTGCCCTTTTCCGCATCGGTGTCCTTGCCGTCCGGTCCCATGTCGGCGGCGCAGCGCGCCAGCATGAAGGCGGCGGCAGCCAGCGGGTCGAGCGGGAATTCCCGCATGGTGTAACGGACCTTGCCGGTGTCGATGTATTGCTTTTTGAGCGCCGGGAAGGTGGTCTCGTCGAAATGCGCGCAGTGCGGACAGGTCAT
>JARRNI010000411.1:0-7071 GCA_037385125.1 Pseudolabrys sp. | reverse complement strand
CTGCCGGGAATGTCGCGGCGCGGATGCTCGAGCCACAGCGTGCCGGGCGGCAGCTTGGGCTTGGGCGGCCGCGGCAGCACGTCGACGAAGGCGGCGTGGCCGCGCTGCCAGAGCGCTTTCACCTGCGCGGTGGTTGCAACTTGCGCGCCGTGCAGCGTGCGCGGCACCGGCGCGCGGTAGTGGCGGGTGCGGTAGTGATCGGGCTCCGGCGGCGCGGTGCCGCCGGCCGAAGCGGGGGCCGAAAGCGCGACCAAGAGCGCGACCGCAAGCATCGCCGCCATGGCCGCGCCCGGTCGCACGGCGGCGCTACTTGGACGAAGCGTTGGACGCCGCCTTGATGAGATGATTGTTCTCATCCAAGAGCGGCACGCCGTACTGCATCAGCACCGCGTTGATCTCGTCCTGCTTGGCGCGGATCATGCGGTTGAGCTCGCGCTTCCAGTTCTGGTCGGAGAAGCGCACGCCCATGCCGATGCGATAGGCCATGCGCGGGCCGTTCTTTTCCTTGAGCAGCGGCACCACCTTGACCGGCATGCCGGCATGCTTGGCGTAATAGCCAGCGAGCGGCCCCCACAGCACGCCGGCGTCGATCTTGCCGGTGGTGAGGTCGTGCATCATCTCCTTGGCGGAAGACTTGTAGCGGGTGTCGACCACGAGCTGGTAGGGCTTGGCATGGTCCATCAGCCCGTCGAGCACCATGTTGGTGGCCGGCGGCGTGCCGGCAACCACGCCGATATGCTTGTCCTTGAGGCGCGCATCGGTGAGCGTGTCGACGCCGTCGAGGCCGTGGCCCGGCAGATACACCAGCGAATAGGCCGTGTAATAATAGGGATTGGTGACCTGCACGATGTCGTCGCCCTGCGGCACGCCCATGATGACGTCGCATTTGTAGAGGGCGAGGGTGCGGCGCACGAAGCCCGGCGCGTTCGGATACCAAGTATAGTCGACGGACTTGCCGAATGCCTTGGCGAACAGGGCGGCGATCTTGTTCTCGAAGCCCTCGCGCTCGGTGTTGGAGAAGGGCAGGTCGTGCGGGTCGCCGCACACGCGGAAGACCTTGGGATCCACCATCTCGAACGGCGCCTGCTGGGCCGGCCGCGCACCGGGCGCGTTGGGCGGCAGGCGGTTGTAAGCGCCGCCCGGCCGCATGCCGGGCCGGGCCGCCCCCGGCGCCATGCCCTGCTGCGCCAGCGCAGTAGCGGCGCCGAACAAGAGCGCCAGCGCCGCGCCAGCGGCCAGGCCGGCCGGCCATTTCGCATGGCGCGATGGCTTTGTGCGCGACACGGCCATGCGCGACGTTGCCGTCGATTTATTCATTTCCTCCGTCGACCGCATTACCGACCTCATCTCGTTGAGCGGCCCGCGGCGCCGTTGGCGTCACAGCGGGCCCACCGGTTTCGTCCGGCGTCCGCTACCTCCCGATTTTGGCGGAAGATGGCCGGCGCGGCCGGTTCCCCCCGACTCATTCCGGTCCCATGCAGGCGTCTTCCGCCTTCTTGGCGGCCTTGGACATGTCCGCATGCGCCTGCGGCCGACCGCGGCCGAGCGCGCCGTCGGAGCGCGCGCGCAGATAGACGAAGATGTCGTCGATGTAGCACATGACGTTCGGATTGGTGCCCCAGGCTGGCATCACCAGGTCCGACGCGGTGTTGACCTGCTTCTTGCCGTTCACAACGACGTTGAGGAACTGGGTGTAGTCCATGGACTTCAGCGAATCGACCAGCGAGGGCGCATAGCTTGAGCCGGCGCCGTCGGGCCCGTGACAGACGATGCAGTTGGAATTGTAACGGCGGTAGCCGGAGAACGTGTACCAGTCTACGGTGCCATCCTTCGAAATGTGAAAGGTCGGCGTGCCGTTCTTGTCGAACCACTTGCCGCCCTCTTCCTTGACCGCCTTCGGATCGCCCGATCCGTCGGCGATAGCACGGCCGATGCCAATGGCAAGTATTGCCGCAACCAGCGTCGCGGCCAGCAGGTGATATCTTCTCACAGGATTTCCTCTATGCCTTCCAGTCGGCGTCGCCCGCGCAGCACCCGACGCGCCTCTGAGAGGCGCGCCGGGCTTGCTTGCGCGTTGGTTAGGTTCGCGATTTTCAGCTGCCGGGCAGCGCGAAGACCGTGAGCTGACCGCCGAGCGCGGTGTAGTTCTTCAGCGCGGCATAGCCGCCGACCGCACCGAGGCCCGCATGCGGGTCGGTCAGGCCCGCGGCGAGGCCGATACCGGCCCAACCGCCGACGCCGGACAGAACGGCCACATACTGCTTGCCGCTATGCTCGTAGGTCATCACGTTGCCGATGATGCCGGACGGGGTCTTGAACTTGTAGAGCAGCTTGCCCGACCAGACCGAGAACTGCTCGGGGTCGGACCACACGATCTTGCCCTTGGTGGCATCCCACGCGATGAAGTTGCCCATGTTGCTGTCGCCCGGAGGCGGATACATCGACAACGTCGCGCCCACAGAGGGCTGACCGGCCGTGTAGGAGACGCGGAACGGCTCGTAGTCCATGCAGACGTGGTTGGTCGGCACGTAGAACAAGCCGGTCTGCGGCGAGTAGGCCGAAGGCTGCTCGTCCTTGCTGCCGAGGGCCGCCGGGCAGATGCCCTTGGTATTGTGATTCTCGCCGCCCTTCTCGGTCGAGTACTTGGCGACGCGGATCGGCCGGCCGTAGTCCTTGGAGTTCTTGTCCATGTTGATGCCGGTCGCCCAGTTCACCTTCGGGTCGAACTTCTGGGCGACCAGCAGCTCGCCGGTGGCACGATCGAGGGTATAGCCAAAGCCGTTACGATCGAAGTGGACCAGCGTCTTGCGCATCTTGCCGTCGATCTTTTGATCGGCTAGCACCATCTCGTTGATGCCGTCATAGTCCCACTCGTCGTGGGGGGTCATCTGATAGACCCACTTGGCCATGCCGGTATCGGGATTGCGGGCGAAGATGGTCATCGACCACTTGTTGTCGCCCGGACGCTGCACCGGGTTCCAGGTCGACGGGTTGCCGGAGCCGTAATAGACGAGGTTGAGCTGCGGGTCGTAGGAGATCCAGCCCCAGGTGCAGCCGCCGCCGATCTTCCACTGATCGCCTTTCCAGGTCTTCAGGCTGGAGTTCTTGCCGACCGGCTTGCCGAGTGCGGTGGTCTTCTGCGGGTCGACCAGGATTTGATCGTCCGGCCCTTCCGAGTAAGCGCGCCACACGCGCTTGCCGGTATTCTCGTCATAGGCGGTCATCCGGCAGTGCACGCCGAACTCGCCGCCGGAGATGCCGACAAGGACCTTGCCCTTGACGACGAGCGGAGCCGAGGTGCCGGTCTCGCCGATCTTCGGATTGCCGTCCTTGGCCTGCCACAGCACCTTGCCGGTCTTGGCGTCGAGCGCCACCAGCGTGGTGTCGGCCTGGTGCAGGAAGATCTTGCCGTTGTCATAGGCGAGGCCGCGATTGACCGTGTCGCAGCACATCACGGGGATAACGTTCGGATCCTGCCTGGGCTCATATTTCCAGAGGATCTTGCCGTCATGATTGAGGTCGAGCGCGAAGACCGGATTGGGGAAGGGCCCGTGAACATACATCACGTTGCCGATCACCAAAGGCCCGCCCTCGTGACCACGCAGAACGCCGGTCGAGAACGTCCAAGCCACTTGCAGCTTGCCGACGTTGCTCGCGTTGATCTGCTTGAGTTCCGAGTAGCGCGTGTTGGCGTAGTTGCCTGCCGGCATCACCCAGTGTTTCGGGTTCTGCGACATCTTTTGCAGGCTATCGCTGGCGTTCGCGGCGGTCATAACGAACGCCGCGGCTGCGCCAATGCAGCCGGCTAACAGCAGTTTGCGCATACGTATCCTCCCTCCGACCTTGTCGCGGGCGACGGCACACGGCACTTACGTGCCGTTACCGGCACCCGTCATGTGGGAAGAGTTTCCGGCAGCGTGTCACAGCGTGGCGTGGCATCTGGGGCACTCGGATTTGATGCCCCGCCAAGCCTACGAGAAGCGCCAGTATTCCCGTTAGACTGACGCCCTTGAAGCCGGAAACCTAATTGAATTGTATGCTGGGGTTTCATCCGCCGCAACAAAAACATTTCGGCGGGTCCGGCAGACCCGCGGTGGGACTTGTGCAGTGCAGCTTAAACAAACGATAATCCACGTGCGACCGATGACAATTGGCAAGCGACGCTCCAATCGCAACAACAAGACGCGCCGGCTGTGCTCGTTCGCGTGCTGTGCCGCTTTGTTGATCAGCGGAGTCATCCCGACTTTTTCTGCCCACGGTGCCGACAAAATCGCGCCGCTCTCCGTTTCCGAAGTGGCGCCGGGCGTTTTCGTCCACTTCGGCGCCACCGCGCTGATGAATCGGGAGAACGAAGGCGCGATCGCCAATGTCGGCTTCGTCGTCGGCGAACGGGCCGTGGCGGTGATCGACACCGGCGGCAGCGTACGCGAGGGCCGCGAATTGCTGGCGGCCGTTCGTGCGCATACGAAGCGGCCCATTCGCTATGTAATCGACACCCACATGCATCCCGATCATGTTTTCGGCAATGCAGCATTCGCCGGGCAGGGCGCGGTCTTTGTCGGCCACAAGAACCTGCCGCGGGCGCTGGCGACCCACGGTCCCTACTACATCGCCAATTTTCGCGCGTCCATGGGCGCCGCGCTGATGGATCAAGTCCGAATCATTCCGCCGACCCTGCTGGTGGCGGATAGGCGCGACATCGATCTCGGCGGACGGCATCTGACGCTACGCGCCTGGCCGACCGCACATACCGACAACGATCTCACGGTGTTTGACCGCAAGACCGGGACGCTGTTCGCCGGCGACCTGCTGTTCCTGCGCCATATGCCGGTGCTCGATGGCAGCCTAGTCGGTTGGCTGAAGGACCTGGTCGGGTTGGCGCGCATTCCCGCCCGCCGGGTGGTACCGGGCCACGGACCGCTGGTGCGGCGTTGGCCGCAAGGCCTGGCGGACGAGCGGCGTTATTTCGAATGTCTGGCTGGCAACATACGTGCTATGATTAAAAATGGAGTGCCGCTCGCGGTGGCGGCGAAAACGGCCTGCGCGTCGGAAAAGAATCGCTGGAAGCTGTTCAAGGCCTATAATGCGCGCAATACGACGGCAGCCTATGCCGAGCTCGAATGGGAATGATCGAACTTGCGCGGCCTGCCGCGGTGAACGGCAAGCCAAGCCCAAGTACAGCGAAGCAAGCACGCCGAACCAAGGAGGCCGATCGTGATCGGGAAGTCTGTTCGCACCGTCTGCCTGGCGGGACTTGCCGTCATCGGCTTCGGCACGCTCGTCGCAATGGCGGCGCCCGCGCAAAACGACGATCCCTGGCCGCAGCTCAAGCGTCAGGTGTTCAAGAATCAGCCGCTCGCCGACGGCAGCGGTCTGATCGCCCTCGACATGCCCTACCGCGCCGAAGACGCCGCGGTGGTGCCGCTCACCGTGCGCGCCACCTTGCCGGCCGGCGACAAGCGCCACGTCAAGCGGCTCACCATCGTCATCGATCACAATCCCTCGCCGGTCGCCGCCTCCTTCACCTTCGGCGCCAAGGCCGATATCAGCGCCATCTCGACGCGCGTGAGGGTGAACTCCTACACCAACGTGCATGCGGTGGCCGAGCTGAGCGACGGCAAGCTCTACGTGGTCAAGCGCTTCGTTAAGGCGGCCGGCGGCTGCTCGGCGCCGGCCATAAAGGACGCCAGCGCCGCCAAGATCGGCATCGGCGCCATGCGTTTTCGCCAGCTCGTGCCGGCTGCAGCCTCGCCCGGTCGGACCCGGCAGGCGCAGATCATGATCCGCCATCCCAACAATTCCGGCCTGCAGATGAATCAAATCACCCATCTCTACATCCCGCCGTTTTTCGTGAAGGACCTGAAGGTCTGGCAGGGCAAAGAGCTGGTGCTGGCCATGGACGGCGGCATCTCGATCTCGGAGAACCCGAGCATCCGCTTCACCTACCGGTCGAACGGCGGCAAGGCTTTCCGCGCCCAGGCGGTCGACACCAAGGACCATGTCTACAAGGGCGAATGGCCGGCCGCGCGCTCGGGCACCTGACCGGCGCAAACGGCGCGCCGCCTCAGAAGCAGCGCACCTCGGCCTCGGCCTGCGCGCGGCGCAGCCGTTTGAGCGCCTGCTTCGCCGGCTCGGGTGAGCGGAACATGCCGCCGAAGCGGCCGGGCACCTGGCGCAGGCTGAGCACGGTCTGCGCCGCCACGTAGCGCTTGTAGGGCAGCAGCGAAGCGATCACGTCGATCGAGCAGGAGCAGCGGCGCAGTGCCTGCCGCGTGTCGCCGTTGGTCTTCATACAGGCGAAGACGTAATTCGCCCGCGCCTCGGTCGGATAGTCGTTAAGCTGTCCGAGCGTGGACGGTGCCGCGGCCGCGGCGGTTGCGAGCGTCGCCAGCGCCAGCGTCGCGCCGCCCACCCATGCTAGCCTTCTCATCGATGCGTTTCCTCGATCGTCCTGTGCCCCGGAGCCGCCCGCCAGGCGCATGATATGGCTTCATGGGGCCGACTCAAGGCCGCCCGCGCCGGGCGGACTGTCGACCGCGTAACTTGCCAGTCTTTGCGCTTTGCCCATAGGGTCCGGTGCCACAGCGGGAACGCATTCGCGCGCGAAACTTCCCACCTTCGAAAGCCGTTCATGCGGGACCACGTCATGCCGAAAACGCGCTTTGCCGCTTGCTGCCTGTTGACCGCGGTGCTGGCAGGCTTCGCGCCGCCGCGCGCTTCGGCCGGTACGCTGCGGCTGGCGATCCAGAAGACCGGCACGGTCGCCTGGCAACTCGACGTGATCCGCGCGCATCACCTCGACAAGCAGGCCGGTGTCACCATCAAGACGCTGGAATTGGCCAGTCCGCAGGCCGGCAAGATCGCGCTGCGCGGCGGCTCCGCCGATGTCATCGTGGCCGACTGGCTGTGGGTGTCGCGCGAGCGCGCGCTCGACGCCAAGCTGCAGTTCTATCCCTATTCGAGCGCGCTCGGCGCGGTGATGGTGCCGAAGGATTCATCCGTGAAGGATCTGCCCGACCTCAAGGGCAAGACGCTGGCTGTCGCCGGCGGGCCGATCGACAAGAGCTGGCT
>JARRNI010000410.1:0-4739 GCA_037385125.1 Pseudolabrys sp. | reverse complement strand
CGGCCAACAACCTGGTGCCGCAAGGCGGCCTGTTCTGGGACGGCCGCGCCGACACCCTGCAGGACCAGGCGCTGGTGCCGCTGTTGAACCCGCTCGAGATGGACGGCGGCAGCGTCGAAGCGGTCGCGGCCAAGCTGCGGCGCGCGCCCTACGCCAAACGCCTGACCGAACTGTTCGGCGCTCCCGTGTTCGACGAGCCCCATCACGCGGTCATGGAGGCGCTGTTCGCGGTCGGCCGCTTCCAGATCGAGGATGCAAGCTTCCACCCCTATTCGAGCAAGTTCGACTACTGGCTGGAAGGCAAGGCGCGATTCACCTCGCGCGAAATGCGCGGCTACCGGCTGTTCAACGATCCGCAGAAAGCCAACTGCGCCGGCTGCCATGTCGACCGGGTCGGACGCGAGGGCCTGCCGCCGCTGTTTACCGATCATCAATACGAGGCGCTCGGCGTGCCGCGCAATCCCAAGCTGACCGCCAACCGCGATCCCGCCTATTTCGATCTCGGCCTGTGCGGGCCCTACCGGGCCGACATGGCGCGGCAAACGCAGTATTGCGGCATGTTCGCAACGCCCACCTTGCGCAACGTCGCCACGCGGCGCGTGTTCTTCCACAACGGCGTCTATCACAGCTTGCAGGCGGTGCTCGACTTCTACATCTTCCGCGATACGGAACCGGAGAAAATCTACCCGCGCACGGCGGACGGCACGGTTAACAAGTTTGACGACCTGCCGCCGCGCTACCGCGGCAATATCGACACCTTGGACGCGCCGTTCGACCGCCATGCCGGCGAGCCGCTGGCGATAACCGCGCAGGACAAGGCCGATATCATCGCCTTTCTGGAAACGCTCAGCGACGGCTATGCGCCGCCCGGCGCGCTTTCGCACAGCGGCCGCTAGCCGCGAGAGTGTTGCTGGTTGTTAAGATATTCATTCCATTATCCTATGTCGTGACGGGAACGCTTTTTCATGAAGCGGCGGCGGGGCGAGCCACTTCTTGTTGTTTTCGCCGGAGCCTGTTCCCCCGCAGCGGCCGCGACTAGATAGACGTCCGAGCGCAGCGATGCGCGCGACGACTTTTGGAGGTTCACATGGCTTTGGCAATCGGCGACACCGCTCCGGACTTCGCGGCGGACACCACCGAAGGCAGGATCCGCTTTCACGAATGGCTCGGTGATTCCTGGGGCCTGCTGTTTTCGCATCCCAAGGACTTCACGCCGGTATGCACGACCGAGCTCGGCACCATGGCGAAGCTCAAGCCGGAATTCGACAGGCGCAACACCAAGATCATCGGCCTGTCCGCCGATCCGATCGACAGCCACCAGAAATGGGCGGTCGACATCAAGGATGTGGTCGGCTTCGCGCCCAACTACCCGATCATCGGTGACGCCGACCTGCGGATCTCCAAGGCCTATGCCATGCTGCCGGCAACCGCCAACGGCGCGCAGGCACGCACGGCGGCCGACAACCAGACCGTGCGCAACGTCTTCATCATCGGGCCGGACAAGAAGATCAAGCTGATCCTGGTCTATCCGATGAGCACCGGGCGCAATTTCGACGAGGTGCTGCGCGTGCTCGACTCGCTGCAGTTGACCGCGACGCATCGGGTAGCGACGCCGGCCAATTGGAAGCGCGGCGAAGACGTGATCATCTCGCCCGCGATCGGCAACGAGGAGGCCAAGGACACCTGGCCGCAGGGCTTTCAAGCAGGTGAAGCCCTATCTGCGCTACGTGCCGCAGCCGCGCGCCTGAGCCACCGTCGCGACGAAAGTTTGGGGCGCGGCCTGACGCCGCGCCCTTCGCATTTCGGCTTTCGCGCATTACATTGGCGCGTCTTCGCAAAGGCCCGCCGTCATGACCACCATCGCCATCGTGGGCGCGACCGGCCCGACCGGCTTTCATCTCGCGGCCGCGCTGCGCGGAAGCGACAACGCCGTGCGCGCCATCGCGCGGGGCATGGACCGGCTGACGCAGCTCTATACGGATGCCGCGATCGAGAAGCGGCCAGCCGATGTGCTCGATCCCGACGCGACCAAGCGCGCGCTCGAAGGCTGCGATCTGGTCTACGACTGCATCGGCCTTCCCGGCGACCAGATGCATCTTCATCCGGTGACGGCGCGCAACATCGCCAGCGCCCTGCGCGAGACCGGGGCGCGCGGCGTGCAGGTGTCGAGCTATTGGGCCTATTTCCCGCAAGTGCGCCCCACCATGGATGAGAGCCACCCGCGCACCGGCGGCCCGCCCTGGGTGCGCTGGCGCCGCGAGGCCGAGGACATCCTGTGCGAGGCCGGCGCCACCATCCTGCATCTGCCCGACTTCTATGGGCCACAGGTACACGCCAGTACCCTACAGAACGCGCTCGAGGAAGCCGCCGCGGGCAAGACCATCAACTGGCTCGGCAAGCCGACCACGGCGCGTGAATACGTCTACGTGCCGGACGCCATGCGCATCGCCGCTGCGCTCGGCACCCGGTCAGACGCTTTCGGCCAGCATTGGTGCCTGCCGGGCAGCGGCCCGCTCAGCGGCCGCGACTTCGCCGACATCGCCTCCCGCCAGCTCGGCCGCCGGGTCAAGCTGCGCGGCGCCGGCCTGATGACCCTGCGGCTGGTGTCCCTGTTCAACAAGGAACTGCGCGGGCTGATGCAGGTGGCGCCCGACTATATGAAGACCGTACGCTATGACGCGGCCAAGCTCGCCGGCCTGATCGGCCCGCCCGACATGACGCCCTACGAGAGCGGCATCGGGCAGACCCTTGCGTGGATCGAGGGGCGGCCGCGCGACTGACGCGCTTGCTTTCCGTCCGCGCCTTCCCGATTGTTCCGGTCGTCGCAACGGCTGGAGCAGCACATGTCCGACATCAACCAGGCGGCCGTCGAGCAGCCGCCTTTCACCCGCTTCCTCGGCTTCAAGATTACCTCCATTTCGCTCGAGCGGGTGACCGCCGAATTGCCGGCGCGCGAGGAATTCAACAACCGTTTTGGCATCATGCACGGCGGCGCCATCATGGCGATGGCCGACAATCTCGGCGGCACGGCCACCATGGCCAATCTCAAGGAAGGCCAGTTGACCACCACGATCGAAAGCAAGACCAATTTCTTCGCCGGCATTCCGGTCGGCGACACGGCCTATGCCGAATGCACGGCGCTGCATCGCGGCCGCAGCACCATGGTCTGGCAGACCCGCATCACCCGCGGTGACGGCAAGCTATGCGCGCTGGTGACGCAAACGCAGCTCGTGCTCAATTCGAAAACCTAAACCTCGGCCGTTTTCGCCGCCGGCTTCGGCGCAGCCGCGCGGCTCGCCAGCAACACGCCGAGTGCGCATACGCCCATGCCGAAGATCGACAGCGCGTCGAGCTTCTCGTCGAACAGGAAATAGGCGAGCAGCGCGGTCACGCCCGGCACCAGATAGAACAGACTGCCGTAGCTGGTCGCCGCCGCCGAGCGCCGGATGATCCAGTACATCAAGGCAACCGCGGCGATCGACAGCACGAATACCAGCCAGAGAATCGCGAAGATCAGTTCGCCGCTCCAATGGATCACGCGCGTTTCGAAGGCGAAGGCGCCGAGCGTGAACAAGATCGTAGCCGCGATATATTGCACTGTGTTGCCGGTACGCCAGTCGATCAGTCCGCAAAAGCGCTTCTGGTAAAGCGTGCCGAGCGAGATGCCGAGCAGCGACGCAAAGCTGGCGGTCCAGCCCAGCACCGTCCCCTCCGCCGCCATGCTGCGGTCGTGCAGCACCATGAGCACGCCGATCAGACCGAGCGCGAGACCTGCCCATTGCCGCGGGCTCACCTGCTCGCCCATGAAGCGGTTGGCGATGGTGGAGATGACGATCGGCTGCAGCCCCGGGATCAGCGCCGAGATGCCCACCGGCACGCCTTGGCTGACCGCGACGAACACACCACCGAGGTAGAGCCCGTGCACCAGGGAGCCGGCCACCAGGCTGTGACCGATCTCGGCCCCGCGCGGCCAGCGCGCCCGGGCGATCAGCGCGATCATCAGCATGACGAGGACCACGATGACCATGCGCACCGCCAGGAACGTCAGCGGCTCGATATAGGGCAGCCCGAAGCGCGCGCCGATGAAGCCGGTGCTCCACAGCAGCACGAAGATGACCGGCGCCGACGCAATCGCTACCCGTGTCAGTCGCATGAGTTTCCCGGCAGGGCGGACGGATGAATCAACCGCGAGCCGCGACCTATAGCACCATGACACCGCTTCGAGAGGCCGGAACCGCGGGTTCCACCCACAATCTGCGGAACCCGCGCCTCGCCCAGGGGGTTTCTCCGGTTCGAGGACGAACCCTAGGAGGACTGCCATGACTGACCCGCGTAACGACCCGCGGACGAGCGAGCCGGCGGACCGGCGGCCCGACAGCGTTGGCGGCATGTGGGGCTGGATCGCCGGCATTGCCGTCCTGGTCTTGATCGCGATCATCCTGATCGCCGGCTGGAACAGCCCGACCAATACAGCGGTCAATACGCCAGCGCCGGCGGGCACCGTCGGCAGCGCGACGACACCGCCGCCGCCGGCCGCCACCACCGGCGCGGCGCCGGCCACGCATTCGATGAATCCGGCCAGTACGAAACCGGCAACCCAGACGCCGGCGACGAAGGCGCCGTCCGCCGCGCCGGCAACGCCCGCGCCGGCGAAGCAGTAACGCATCGCACCCGAAGAAGCCTCCGGCGCCGCAGCATTGCGCGCGCCGGGACGGCCTTGGCACGGCCGGCGCAGCGGT
>JARRNI010000409.1:4796-7989 GCA_037385125.1 Pseudolabrys sp. | reverse complement strand
GAGCCGAGAAGGCCGCGCGTCGCCGGAAACGCCAGACCGTAAGCCACCGCTGTCATGACGTGGCGTCCCCCGACAGCACCCAGGAAGCCGAATTGCCGTCGCCGTTGCTGTCGACCGTCAGGGAGACTTCCGACCATTGACCGGCCGTCTTGCTGTTGCCGCCCCGGTTATCGAGCGTGCCGCCGGCTTCCGCCGCAAAGCTGATCTGGCCGGCGCCGGCCTGGCAGAACAGCACACTGAAGCCCTGCGCCAAGGTTTTCGGCAGAGTCACCGCCACGCCGGCAGCGCCGGTCGAGCGCTTGCGCTTGCCGAGATCGGCGGCGGCGACCGTATAGCTCGTACCCGCCACGTCTTCCGTCGTCACGCCGGCGGCGAGCGGCCCCGGATCGCCCTGCGGTCCTTGCGGACCAGCATCGCCTTGTGGCCCTTGCGGCCCCACCGGGCCGGCCGGCCCCTGGGTGGCGATGCGGATCGTCTTGATGTCTTGCGTCATATGCCTTCGCTCCTTCGGAGCTTCGGCACACGAGCGGACCGCCTGCTCCATCGATTGCCATTGAAAACAACCCGGCCGCCGAAGCGCTCTGCGCGAAGGCGACTCACGGCGCGATGACCTGGATGGGAACGATGAGCAGCGTCGATTTGCGGTCGAGCGTGTCGGTGATCGGCAGCACGCAATGGGCGCGCTGGCCGTCCGGCACGACGAAGGTGTCGCCGCGCGCGACCGTGATCGTGATGCTTCCCTCGGCTGCGTCGACGCTGAGCCGGCCGCTCGCGGTGTCGATCGCCAGCGCGCCGTCGCGCCATTTGATGGCGCCGCCATCAAAGCTGCAGCCGGTCAAGTCGATGGCGGCGTCGTTTTCGTCGGTGAGCGACAAGGGCCAGATCCAGTCGTCGCCGCGCGTTTCGATGATCGGTTCTGTTTCGATGACGGGCTGCATGAAATTGTCCTCTGTTGCGTTACGCCGTCGGCGCCGACATTTCGATGAAATAGACGGTGAGCCGGACCTTGCCGCCGGTGAAGCTGCCGCCATTGGCGGTGACGCGCACCTTGGTGTCTGAAAAGACACCGGCGGGCCCGATCACGCCGACATTGGTTGCGCCGAGCGCGACGCCGAGCAGGTCGCCGAATTGCGTCGTGTCGGCGGCGGTGCCGACCGCATAGGAAGTGGCGCCGGTGATCGCCAGCGTGGTGCGCGCGGCGACGCCGAGCACGATCGCACGATCGGGAATGAAGGCAGCGTCAGCGGTCTCCACATAGGCGCCGCTGAGCGTCAGCTCTTCTTCCTTGGCGCGCAGCGTGACGCGCCCGCCATGGGCGGTGAGCGCGACGCCGTCGCGCCACACGCCGTCTTCATAAGTCACCGTCAGCCGCTCGGCCTTGACCCAGGCCTTCAGGCCGGACACCGGCGCGATGTTCAGCCAGCCGCCGGCGCTGTAGAGCGCGATCTGTCCGTCCCAACCGCTCCAGTCGCCGGTCGCGCTTGTCGCCGGGATATAGCAGGCGCCGTCGGCGGGCGAGCCGGGTGGCGCGGTCAGTGCGCGGCTCTCCACCGCAAGCTGGGTGAGCGCGTCGAGCAGCACCAGCGCTTCATTGTGGGTGACGTTTTTTTGCGCCTGCGCGGCTTCGATCACCGGCAGGGCGAGACGGGGCGTGTCGGTCATGCTTTGCTTCCAAGCGGTGGGAAAACGGTCGGCGCGCACGATTGCGAGCGCGCAACAGGCTTACGCGCAGCCTCGATCGAGGCTGCGACAACGCACTTTGAATTTTGCGGAATCTCACCGCCTCACGGCGGAAGGCCGCGCGCTTGCGCGTCTTGCCTGGCCCGCTAGCGGTCCTTTGCCGAAGAAGAAGCGACCAGCTCCAGCGGCGGCTTGTCCGCCGCTTCCTCCGTTTCCGGCACGATGTGGGGGCTGCGGATGGTCCGCGGCAGGTATTCGTCGATCGTCGTCAAGCTCGCATTGTGGCGCGAGACCACATGCTTGGCCTCGTCCAGGGCTGCGGGACGCCAGCGGAATTCCACGCGCTTGGCCCCGCTCACAGCCATGCTCTCCAGGATCCGGTAATCTTCCACCCGCAGGATAAACGCCGGCGGTGTGCCTCCCGGCGTCGTGTTCCCCGCACCGGTATCCGGAGGCGTGACGAAATCGATGCTTCCCGTCGGCCGCCATTCCGAGATCGGCAGAAAGCCTTCCTCGAACCGCACGGGCTTGCGCCAATATTGGCGCGTGAGGACAAGGCCAATCACGCCCACCAATACCAGCACGAGGGACACCAGTCCCAATGTTGTAAAAGAAAAGTCCGCCACGGGGGCGCTCCTGACACGAGCGTGCGCAAGACACGCGATTGAGCCCCCAAGCCGCGGTTGGAAAGCATGCGTGCGGCGCAAACATTTTGCGACGCAGTATCTGCAAGTCAGAACAGCGATCGGCCCGCCGAGTTCCTCCGGCGCGAGAATAAAATTCGGGCAGCGGCAGCAGAATCAAACGCTCACCGCCGCTTCCGCCGCAAAGCCGCGCCCGACCGTCGCCGACACCTGTCACCCGCACGCTCAGGCTCGTCTTCACGAGCAGGCCGCTGCCTTTCTGGGCGGTCATGGATAGTGTCCTCTTGCTTCAAGCAAGCTCCGTGACGGCGCGAAACGCGACCCGCGCGTGATAGGTGCGCCCGTCGCACTCGCGCCGCACGTCAGCGACCGCGAAGCGGATATTAGCTAGATGATTGTCCGCGAGCGTCAGGGCTGCATCGTCCAGCGCCTGCAGCAGCGCGTCGGCGATGAGGTGCGCCTCACGCTGGCCGCCCTGGCGCGACCAGGCGTGCAGCCTCAGCTGATGCTTCTCGCCCGGCTCGCTGCCGGTGGAATAGTCGGCGATGCGCGCCTCGCCCAGCGTCACGTAAGGAAACGCGACGGAGCGCGGCGGCTCGTCGTACACTTTGCCCGCCCAGCAGCGCATTGACCGCGGCATCGGCGGTCAGCGCGTCGTGCACGGCGGCACGCAGCGCAGCGGAAGCGGCAGTGGGCATGGGTGAAGCCTCTCAACGAGTTCGCTTCACCCTCCCCTTCCAGGGGCTAGTCCTCCCGCTCCTCGGCCTCGATCACGAGGGAGCGGCGGTCGGCGGTTCTGCGCGCGGCGATCACGCGATAGACATGCGCGCCGTCGACTAGGCGATGGCGCGTGCTGACGTCGGCGCGCG
>JARRNI010000409.1:0-4755 GCA_037385125.1 Pseudolabrys sp. | reverse complement strand
GACCGCCGCGCCCACGCTGACGGCGGCGATATCGGTGCCGCGCCGAGCGGCACGACTCGCGCCCACAGCGTGGTGACGGTCTCGAAGGCGCGGGTGACCCCGCCTTCGCCGTCGTTCGCGACCGGCGCCTGCAAGACTAGCCGGCGGTTTAACTGACCGATGTTCGCCATTTGCGCCGTCACAGCGACACCATGCGATCGGGCGCGATCAGCGCGGCAACCGTCTGCGCCAGCACGCCGCCGGCGACACCGTCCGCCACCAGTCCGCGGTTCTCGTACCAATGCGGGCCAGCAGGTGGATCTCCCACAAGGGGAGAGGGCAGGAGAGAGATCGCCGCCCGGCCGTTGACAAAATTGCAGTCTGAAGGCCCATGGCTTCCCATGCGCCTCGTCCTCGCCGCCCTCGCCCTGTTGCTCAGCCTCCCCGCCCTCGCCGTCACCGGCCGCGCGCCGCCGGCGGCCGGCTGGCCGGCGCGCGGAATCGTCATGCTGATCGACCCGCGCGGCGACCTGTGCACCGGCACCGCGCTGGCGCGCGACCTGGTGCTCACCGCCGCCCACTGCGTCGCCCGCAAGGAGCGCTATGAGGTCAAGCCCTACCAGAGCGAGAAAGCCATCCCCGTGCGCCGCGTCGCGATCCACCCGCGCTTTAACATCGAGGACTACGCCCGCAGCCGCGCCACCGCCGACCTGGCGCTGGTCAAGCTCAGCCGCCCCCTGCCCGCAGTAGTCGTGCCGGCGGCGCTCGCGCCCGCGCGCCGCGTGAAGGTGGGCGAGACGCTCACCATCGCCGGCTTCGGCACCACCGCCGACCACAGCGCCGCCGGCCTCGGCGTCCCGCGCATGGCGCGGCTCACCGTCACCGGCCGGCCCGGCTCCCTGCAGATCCGCCTGGTCGACGCGAAGACACGCAACCGCACGCACGGCCTCGGCGCCTGCACCGGCGATTCCGGCGCGCCGGCCTTCGACGGTGAAGGCCCGCACAAGACCGGCCAGGTGATCGGCGTGGTGAGCTGGACCACCGCCGCCGGCAACGAGGAAGGCTGCGGCGGCCTGACGGGTCTCACGCCGCTGCTCGCCTATCGCGGCTGGATCGTGCAGACGGCGCTCAAGCTCGGTTCGCCGGTGGAGCGGTAGCCCGCAAGCATGCGAGCCAACCTCCCAGTCTCGAGTCCCGGATGCGCTGCAGCACGTAGCGAAGCGGAGTGACGCAGCGCTGATCCGGGACCCAGCTTGGTACGCTTGTAGAAGCGGGGTCCTCATCAGTTCGTCGCGAACTTCATAAACTCGATGGCGTCGAAGTCCTGCACGCCGCCGCCCGCGCGCTTGGTGGTGTAGAACAGCATATAAGGCTTGGCGCTGTAGGGATCGCGCAGCACGGACACTCCCGCCCAGTCCACCACCAGATAGCCGCGCTTGAAGTCGCCGAAGGCGATCGACAGATATCCGGCATATCCTCTGCCTTAATGACCGGCTGGCGCGGTCGAAGTGGTTGAGGAATTCGCGGAACACGTCGAGGTGATCGCCGGGCCTTGCCTTCGCTGCGGATCGAGCGTAGCACGGAATGCAAACTGTCCATCGGTGTTGTCCTCCAATGCGTGTTGCATTGTTCGTCAGCTCTGCGTGCCGGGTGCGGGGCGCCGTGCCCGCCCGCACCTGCCGGCCTCCGGCGCGCGAAAGGTGTAGCTGAAGCGCGCCAGCTCACGCACGAAACCGTCGAAGCGGCGGCTGGCAGCCGCGAGCTCGCGTAGCGCAAACGCGGCCAGCGCCGTAGCCGATGACGCCCACAGGAACAGCGCCAGATGTGCCAGGTCCCCGCGCTCGCCGAAGATGGCGATCAATTCATCAAGATATTGCTTGACGATATTGCGGCCCGCCCGGCCCGGGTCTATCTATGCCGTAATGGGGCGCCCGAACTCATCGCTTAACTCATCGCATGGAGACGACGATGCGTTGGCTTACCGCCGCCCTCATCCTGCTTCTCGGCATCGGCATCGGCACCGCTTCCGCCGATATCCGCATCGACGAATCGCGCTACGTCGACGGCAAGCTGATCATCACCGGCCAGACGGCGCCCGGCCGCGCCGTCACCCTCGACAAGAAATTCAAGACCAAGAGCAACGCCGACGGCAATTTCAAGTTTACCATCAACAAGTACAAGCCGGCCGACTGCATGAGCGACATCCGCTCCGGCACCGATGTCTATTCCGCCGTGATCGCCGGCTGCTTCGGCGTCATAAGCGGACCCGGCGCGGTAACCACGTCCGGCAAGCCGGCCAAGCATATGTAACGCGCCCGCATCAATCGGACGCTTTGCGTTTAAGCTTCGTTAAGCGCGTGGGCGGAACCATCCGCCGATGCAGCCGAACGCCGTCAGCTTCGTCACGCTCGCCGCCGCCGCGCTCGCGCATCGCCTCGACGCTGACCGGCCTCGTCACCATCCTCATCGGCATCGTCTCCTCCACCACCGTGGCGCTCGGCGCCGCCGGTTATATCGGCGAGTTCGTCGCACTGCCGCCAACCCTGATCGTGGTGGCGCTGCTAGCGGTGCTGGGCGCGGTCCCAGCGACAGAATAACACGTTGCAAACGCAACGATAACCGTTGCAATTGCAACGATTCTGTAGTTGCATGCGCAACAAAACGACCAAGACGAATGCCGGGGCGCCGACGCGGTTTAGGGGAGACGACGCTCAAATGACCAGCACCACCGCATCCGTGAGCCATGCCCGCTCGGCGGCCACGGCCGTACCGGCTGCCCATGCCCATCCCAGCGGCTGGCGCCGCTACGTCTATTCAACCAACCACAAGGACATCGGCACGATGTACCTCGTGTTCTCGATCACGGCGGGGGTGATCGGCGGCCTATTGTCGCTGGCGGTGCGCATGGAATTGCAGGCGCCCGGCATGCAAATCTTCAGCAATGGCCACGAATACAACGTGTTCGTGACGGCGCACGGGCTGATCATGGTGTTCTTCATGGTCATGCCCGCTCTCATCGGCGGCTTCGGCAACTGGTTCGTGCCGATCATGATCGGGGCGCCGGACATGGCCTTCCCGCGCATGAACAACATCTCGTTCTGGCTGCTGCCGGCTTCGATTTCGCTGCTCGTAATGTCGATGTTCGTGGGCGGCGAGCCGGGCTCGCTTGGCGCCGGCACCGGCTGGACCGTCTATCCGCCGCTGTCGACCTCCGGCCATCCCGGCCCGGCGGTCGACTTTGCCATCCTGGCACTGCATCTGGCCGGCGCCTCTTCGATCCTTGGCGCGATCAATTTCATCACCACGATTTTCAACATGCGCGCTCCCGGAATGACCTTGCACAAGATGCCGCTGTTCGTCTGGTCGATCCTGGTGACCGCGTTTCTCTTGTTGTTATCGCTGCCGGTGCTCGCCGGCGGCATCACCATGCTGCTCACCGACCGCAATTTCGGCACTACCTTCTTCGAGCCCTCGGGCGGCGGTGATCCGCTGCTGTTCCAGCACCTGTTCTGGTTTTTCGGCCACCCGGAAGTCTACATTCTGATTCTGCCGGGCTTCGGGGCGATCAGCCAGATCGTGTCGACATTCAGCAAGAAGCCCGTGTTCGGCTATCTTGGCATGGCCTATGCCATGGTGGCAATCGGCGCCATCGGCTTCGTGGTGTGGGCGCACCACATGTACACGGTCGGGCTGTCGGTCGGCGCACAGGCCTATTTCGTCGCCGCCACTATGGTGATCGCGGTGCCGACCGGCGTGAAAATCTTCTCGTGGGTCGCCACCATGTGGGGCGGCTCGATCGAGTTCCGCACGCCCATGCTGTGGGCGATTGGATTCATCTTCCTGTTCACCATCGGCGGCGTCACCGGCGTGGTGCTAGCCAATGCCGGCATCGACCGCTCCCTGCACGACACCTATTACGTCATCGCGCATTTCCACTACACGATGTCGATCGGCGCCACCTTCGCCATCTTCGCGGCCTGGTACTACTGGTTCCCGAAGATGACCGGCTACATGTACAACGAAACCCTCGGCAAGCTGCACTTCTGGATAGCCTTCATCGGCACCAACCTGATCTTCTTCCCGCAGCACTTCCTCGGCCTCGCCGGCATGCCGCGCCGCATCGTCGACTATCCGGACGCCTTCGCCGGCTGGAATTTCATCTCCAGCATCGGCTCCTACGTGTTCGCCTTCGGGCTGCTCATCTTCTTCGCGAACTTCGTCATGGCGTTCCGCCGCAAGCAGCCGGCCGGCGCCAATCCCTGGGGCATCGGCGCCACCACGCTGGAATGGACGCTGCCGTCGCCACCGCCGTTCCACCAGTTCGAGACGCTGCCGCGCATTCAATAGACGAAACAAGCGAACGGAAACCGAAGCGCGCACAGCGCATGGAGGCACACCATGAACGAGGCTTTGACCCCCGAGGAACTGGAGCGCCGCCTGCGCAAGATCGGCGAGGAGCGCTATCACAACCTGCATCCGTTCCACAAAATGCTGCACGGCGGCCAGATGGATTTCGGCCAGGTGCAGGCCTGGGCGTTGAACCGCTACGTCTATCAGGCCGGCATTCCGCGCAAGGATGCGGCGCTGATGTCCAGGCTCACCGACCGCGAGCTGCGGCGCGAATGGATCCATCGCATCCAGGATCACGACGGAACGAGCGGCGACGACGGCGGCATCGAGCGCTGGCTCAAGCTGACCGAGGGTTTGAAGCTCGATCGCGCTTATGTGATTTCGCAGGCGGGCGCCCTGCCGGCCACCAAGTTCGCCGTCGAGGCC
>JARRNI010000408.1:0-4764 GCA_037385125.1 Pseudolabrys sp. | reverse complement strand
TGATGACGATGTCGGGCGCGCGCGCGGCGGAACCAATCAGCGTCACCTGCGCTTGGCTGCCGGCATCGAGCGCGTTGGCAAGGGCGTCGATTTCGACGAAGCCGTCGGCCTGCGAGAAGCTAGTGATCGAGCCGGATCCTTTGCCGGTGGGAAAGGCCACAGTGCCCTGCCTGCTGTCGACGAGCGAGACCAGCAGGAACTCCTTGCGCCCGAGCTCGGAGGCGACGCGCACCGGCACGGTGGCGCTGACGGTCTCGGCCGCTTTCGGGGCTAAGCCGGCGCGGGCGCGGATCACAGGCGCCACATAGGCGTGGAAGGTGAAGATGGCCGAGGTGGGGAAGCCGGGCAGCACCACGATCGGCTTGTTTTCGGCGACCGCAAGACACAACGGCTTGCCGGGCTTGAGCGCCACGCCATGCACCACGATGCCGGGGGGTCCGAGCCGGGAGACGATGGCGTGCGACAGATCGCCGGCGCCTTTCGAGGTGCCGCCGGACAACACCACCATGTCGGCCTGCTGAAGCGCACCGCGCACGGCTTTCTCCAGCGCGGGGGCGTCGTCGGGAATGGCGCCGAGGCTGAGAGGCTCACCGCCAGCTTCGGCGACGGCGGCGGCGATGATAGCGCCGTTGCTGTCATAGACCTGCGCCGGCTTGAGTGATGAGCCGGGGGCCGCGAGCTCATCGCCGGTGGACAGCACTGCCACTTTCGGCTTGCGCACCACTTCCACATTAGCCAAGCCGCAGACCGCCAGCATGCCGATCTCGCGCGAACCGACGCGCGCCCCGCGCCGCAACAGCGTCTCGCCGCGCGCAATGTCGGAGCCGGCGTACGACACGAATTGCCCGGGCGCCACGGCGCGGCGCACCTCGATGCGCGGCGGCTCGCCGTCGATCAATTCGGTGTGCTCGATCATCACCACCGCATCGGCGCCGCGGGGGATCACCCCGCCCGTCGCAATCGTGGTCGCAGTGCCCGGCGTGACTTCCACAGTCGGCGCGTCGCCGCAGGCGATCACCTCGGCATTGAGGGTGAGCAGCTTGGGCGCGGCGTCGCCGGCGCCGAGCGTGTCGGCGGCGCGCAGGGCGAAGCCGTCCACGTTGGAGCGGTCGAAGGGCGGCGCATCCACCGCCCCGATCACGGCGGCCGCCAGGACGCGGCCGAGCGCGGCGGAAAGCGGCACGGTCTCGCCGGCGAGCGGCGTGAGGTCGAGATGCTTCGCGAAGCGTGCGCGCGCCTCCTCCGCCGACACCACTTCGAGGAATTGCTCCTGGCGGGCAGCGGCCCGCACGCGGGCGATGAGATCGTCGGTCGGCAGGCGCTGCTCGCTCATGGACTTGTTCTCGTTATACCGCTCACGGCCACAACCGCACCGCGACCTTGGCTCCGGCGGCATAGCCCTCGCTGTCGGCCGGCACCAAGATCCAGCCGTCGGCGCGGGTAAGCGTTGACAGCGGCAGATAGCGGCTCGCGAGCGGCTCAGCCTCGCCGCCGTTGCGCCGCACCGGCACCAGCTCGGCCAGGCCGATGGCGGACGCCACCTTACGCGAAAGGGTCAGGGTCTCACCTAGCGCGTCGGGCTTGCCGGCGGCAAGCCGCGCCAACATGCGCCGCCCCACCGTAAGCCAGACGGCAAGCGCCGCGTCCAGCCGCCCGGGCAGAAGCAGCACCGGGCGCGCGCCGGCAAAGCCCAAGGCCGCCGTCTCGCCCGGCGCCAGCGCCAGGCCATGCACCGCCACGCGGCCCTCACGCGCCAGCACATGCACGCTGGTGTCGTTTCGGCCCGAGCCGGTTCCGCCGATGGCAACAATGGCGTCGGTGTTCTCCGCCGCGAGCGCGACATCGAGCCCGCGCCCCGGCTCATCGATGCGCACCGTGCCGCCGTGGCGCTCGATGTCGCCGGCCAGCAGGCGGGCGGCGGCGCTGACGATGGTGGAGCCGCGCAGCGGCAGCACGCGCAGACGCGGCTCGCGCACGGTCACTCGCGCAAGCCCGGCGGCGGTGAACGCGGCGAGATCGAGCGGGCGCAGCCGGTCACCGGGGCGGCGCAGCGGCAGGCCGGGCTCGCAGTCGCCACCAGCCGGCAATACACCCTCGCCGGGATTGACGGTGATGAGCGCCTCGGCGCCGGCGGCACTGGTCTTCACCGCGTCGAAGGGTGCCACGCTGTCGGTGCCGGGCGGCATGGCCTGGCCCACCTCCACCCGGGTGGGCGCGTGCGGCAACAGCGCCGGCGCATAGCCGCCGACGCCGAGCGTGAGATCAGCGGCAAGCGCCCAGCCGTCGGCGAGCGCGGTGGCGGCGGCCGGCCGCGCCGGCGCGGCCACGTCGGCGGCGAGCGTGCGGCCGAGCGCGGCGGCGACGTCGAGCGGGCGCGGCGTGACCGGTTTCACCTCATGGTCGATCAGCCCGAGCACGTCGGCAAGCGGCGTGAGGCGGGAAATGAGCTGCAAGGTTTCCGACTTGGCGGCCATGGCGGGACCATGCCGGGGGCAAAGGGGGGTGTCCAGGGGAAGGGAATCAAGGGGTTAGGTCGTCCGACTGAGCAAGCGCGCGGCGGCACACTCGGGGGAGCCTTACTACCTCCATGGGTAGAAATCTGGCAGACTGCAATCAACGGACGGGCCGCGTGCGCCTGCCGTGGCGCTTATTGCCAAGTGAAGCGAAAAGGCTTGCCGATGACCAAATCGCCGGGAGAGTTTTTGGCCATGCAATTCAGCGGCGTAACGGTCGGAGAGAATCTCGAGCGCGCCATCGAGGCTGGCACCTTGATTGAAAATAACGACGGAACGCTTGAGTTGGCAGCCGATCGAAGAAACGAAACGATCTGGATGCGAGTGCCGCACGGGCCTCCGCTGGCGTGCGATTTCTTGATGTATTTTATGTTCGATAAGGCATACGGGAAATCCGCCGTCCCGCATGGATGCGGTGAATGCTACAAGGTCAAAGTCGTACTGCGAACGCTCCGGCAGCTTGTCGCGGCATGGGAAGTCGCGAAAAGAATCGAATGTCTTTCGAAGTGGGGCCTCGATCTTTTCAATCCTCATTCGCAGAATATCTATGCCGGCTATTTCTATACGACCGGCCTGGAGGGGGCCCGGGTTGTGTTTAAGATTGCGCGCGAAGCGTTTCGTGCAGAGCCAAAGCTGGGTCGCGATATTGCGATGACAATCAAGCGTGGATGTTCGGAATATGAGGCAGCAGTAGGACCGTCCGACCGGTACGAATTCACACCCGAGATGGCAGAACTCGAGAAATTTTTGAAATCCAGATATCGGGCCCGCAAATCCGCGGGGAAGGGAAATATCGCCTTGGCCCGCTGGATCGATGCCGCCTTCCGAATGGGCGACGATACTTATCTCGATTTCACGGACGGCAAGCGCCTACGCCCGAAGAGCGTAACATACGACCCCTGACGATTCTGCATATTCCTTTTGAGCGGTCATCCCTGCACGCTTTTGACATCGAGTTGCACGATATCGTTGGCGAGCATTTCCGTCAGAAGGTTGCGGACGTCGTCTGCGATCACCTTGCGATCGGCGTCGTAGTCCGCTTCCAGTTTGTCTATCAGGTCACCGAACGTGCACGGACCCTCCAGACGCCGCCAGATATCGCCGCTGATGTCGTCGAGACCGACGTAGCGCCCACTCGTCATGTGCATCATGACGATCTCTTGACCGATATAGGCCGCCAGCATCGATTCGCCGCGGCGGATCAACGTCGCATCATCGATCTGAACAGCTGAAATGGGAGACCGCGTCGCTCGGTTGACCACCATGATGCTGCACTCCTTTGTGGACCATAAAATCTCTGCGTGGATGCCGGGCACGTCCGGTTGCCCGTCAGGCATTGCCACCTTCGGCCCAACGGATGAAACGGCCGACATGGACTGCGCGCGTGAGCGCAAGCTTGAACTCCTCCTTGCGCCGTTCGGCTGCGTGCTCGTCGGCAGGCCATTTTTCCATAAGCCGCCGCATGCGCGGCAGGTCAATCAGGCGCCGCGCCACCGGCGAGGCTTCCAGGCGCTCGATCTCCATGGCGATATCCTGCCGCCCCGCGTTGAGACGACGGAACCAGGCCACGCCATGAGCGCCTCGACGGGGTTCTTCCAAGATTATGCTTGGAAGCCGGTCAGCCAGAACGGCGCGCGCAAAGGAGCGGGGGACGCCATCGCGTCGAAACATTTGCTCCGGTACGGTGAGCGCGAATTCCAAAAGCCGCCGGTCGGCATGCGGGTCCCGCCGTTCAAGCCCGTGGTGCTCCTCGTACATTCCTTTGCCGTCACGCGCCCACTGATTATGGTCGAAAAGCAAGTAGGCTCGATAGCGCGCCGCATCCCAACCGCTGGCGCGAAACCATGGATCGAACCCTTGGGCGCGCCATTGCCGCTTGAGATCCCGCCCGGCAATAAAGTCGGGGTTGAGCAGGCTGAAGCGCGCGACATCGGCAGGCTCGCGACCGCGCAGGCGGTGCGCCAGCCGAAGAAGAGGCGCGGGGAGGCCCGATACGACAACGTCGGATACGACGGTTGCGCGGCGGCTGCGGCCGGTTTGCCGCGCCACGGCAGAAAGCTCGTGCGCGAAACCGCGCCAGTCTCCGCCGCGCAGCAACGCGCGAAGCGAAAAACGGCCGTCCCAAGTCAAGCCGTAATTGCCGTATTGGCCCGCTACAAAAATCCGATGCCCGTCGGCCGTCATGGCGTCATGAACGAAACTGTAGAGGCCGAGATTCGTTGCATTGCGTATGGGCAACGCCGCTCGCGCG
>JARRNI010000407.1:0-12471 GCA_037385125.1 Pseudolabrys sp. | reverse complement strand
GGCGGGCGCGCCTGCGCGCGATCGACGGGCTTGCCCGTCTGGCCGAGGGAGCTTCCGTCGCGGAAACCGCGGCGTCGGTAGGCTACGCCAGCCCGAGCGCCTTCACCGCCATGCTCCGCCGCACCCTCGGCGGGCCCCCGCGCCGGCTGGCCACACCGGCGGCCTGAGCACACGCGCCCAACTACCATTGCGCGTAATATCGGTTGTAGACAACACTTACAAGTCAAGCTTCAGTTGTAGCGGTACCCCGGGGCGTATTGCGTAGCAGCCGGCTGTTTCAAGGGTGCGGGGGCCCTCGATGGGTTGCGGAAGGCGCGTTCGCGTGGCGGCGTCGGTCGCCACGGCCTTCATCGTCTGCTGTTGTTGCGTTGCGGCCGGTCCTGTCCGGGCCGGCGACGACGACGGTGTCGCGCACGCCATCCTGTTCTCCGGCCGCGACTTCTGGGGCAACGGCGCCTTCCTGTTCGGCGGCATGCTGTGGGCGCCGAACGGCTTCGAGCGGGACGGCCTCGTGTTCAAGCTCATGCTCTCGGGCGGCGCCTATCGCTACAAGGCCGGCGATCTCGGCGGCGAGCGGGTCATCGGCGCCGAGCTTGTGGCGCAGGCGCTGCCGGGCTTTCGCGTTGCACGCAACCACTTCGAGGCCAAGGTCTTCTTCGGACCGGAATACGAATACCACCGGCTGTGGCCGGACGATCCCGGCAATCGCCTGCGCGGTCCGGCCTTCGGCCTGCGCTTCGCCGTCGAGCTCTGGGACGAGCCGACCCCCAGCACCATGATCGCGGCCGACGCTTCGCTGTCGACGATTGATACAAACAGCTCGGCGCGCCTCGCTTTCGGCTGGCAGGTGCTCGACAAGCAGTTCTATGCCGGGCCGGAAACGCAGGTCTATGGCGCCCAGGGCTATGCGCAATGGCGCTTCGGCATCCACGTCACCAGCTTCAGGACCGGCGATGCCGAATGGTCGGCCGCCGGCGGCTGGGCGATCGATTCCGACAACCGCTCCAGCCCCTATCTGCGCCTCGGCTTCATGCAGCGCGAGTGAGCTCAGGCGGCACCGTTCGCGCAAACGGTGCTCGCCAGCCGCCTTGCAGTGGCGCATTGTCTGCAATCCAAGTGTGCGTTATGATGATTTTACGAGGCATGATTGCAGGGGGCGATACATGCGCAAAATTGCGATCAAGCTGCTGCTCACACTCTTGGCCGTTTCGTTGTTGAACGGCGGTTTGAGCCTTGCTCAGCCGGCCAACGCGCCGCCAGGCGACACGAGCAACGCGACCGTTCCCAGTGGATTCAATGAGCCGCCATCCGGGACCGAGGCCGGCAAAGGCGGAGAGGGTCAGCCGAAGAAGCACGAATTGCAGCGGGCGGGCACCGTGACCATCGACGGTGTCAATTATTACCTCACCACTAAGACGCCCTATGAATACGATCTCGCCCTCATCACCGTAGGGATCGGCATCGCGACGATGGTCATGGTGGTCGCTTCGTTCTACGGCCACATCGCGGAAAAGACCGACGACTTCGTCAAACTGTTCGCGTTCGTCGTCGTCGTGTTTTCCGCGGTCTTCCTCATCACGGTGGGCTACAGCGATACGCAGACCGCGCCCGTGTACAGCCTGCTCGGCACCATCATCGGCTATATCTTCGGACGCGACGTGACCATGCGCCAACACGCGGGAGAAGGCGCGGCAAAGCCGCCGCCTGCGCCCGCGCAACATGCGCCGGCTCCCTCTCCCACTGTACCGGCCGGCACAGAGCCGAAGACGCCATGAGCGCCGTCCGGCCGACAGCCTGCGCCGTCATTGCCTGCATCGTGGCGCTCTTTCTCGCGCCTGCCGCCGCCGGCACACGGGACAAGCCGGCCATCCTTGGCAATCCGAATTTGATCTACCAGAAGCAGTTGCCGGCATTTGCTCCACCGGCGCAAACAACGATACCGCCCTCCACGGCCCAGCAAGCGCCTATCCACGTGCCGAGCAATCAGATCGGCTTCCGCAACCCGACCTCGAGCAATGTCGCTGCCATCGTCGACATGGGCAATGGCCAAAGCCACGTTGTGCTGCTCAAGGCGCATCAGTTCGAGACCGTGGACTGCAGCAAATGCGGCGACGCCATTCGCGCCGTCGTGCCTCACGGCAGCAAGCCGAAGCCGGGCGATTTTTCGACGCCCCTGACGAAAGGCAACGTCTACGAATTCGATTATGACGACGTGACGAAACGCTGGGTCCTGATCCGGAAATGAAGGATCCGGAAATGAAGGCGCGCTGGGCCCCTGCCCGCGACGTCAATCCAGCGTGCGCCGGAAGCGCAGCACGGCGATGGTCATGGCGCACAGCATCAGCCCGAACAGCGCGGCCGCGTCGGTATGCAGGTCGCCGACCGACGCGCCCTTCAGCATGATCCCGCGCACGATGCGCAGGTAATGGGTGAGCGGCAGGCACTCGCCGATCCATTGCGCCCAGACCGGCATGCCAGCGAAGGGAAAGACGAAGCCGGACAAGAGGATGTTGGGCAGGAAGAACATGATCGACATCTGCATGGCCTGCAATTGGTTCTGCGCCACGGTCGAGAAGGTGTAGCCGATCGACAGATTGGCGGCGATGAACAGGGTGCTGAGCGCAGCGAGCACGGCGAGATTGCCGAGGATCGGCACGCCGAACAAGGTAACGCCGATGCCGACAATCAGCGCAGCCTGGACGAACCCCACGAAGATGTAGGGCACGATCTTGCCCAGCATGATTTCCACCGGCGTGATCGGCATGGCCAGCAGATTCTCCATGGTGCCGCGCTCGATCTCGCGGGTGACCGAGAGGGCGGTGAAGATCAACATGGTCATGGTGAGAATGGTGCCGACCAGACCGGGGACGATGTTGAGCTGGTTCTGCCCGGCCGGATTGTAGCGGGCGTGGGTGCGGATCTCGAACGGCAGTTCGGTACTGATTGGAATGCCGCGTTCGTGCGCGAGCGCGGTCTGCGTCACCTTGCCGAGCGCGCTCAGCGCGGAGCCGGTGGCGACCGGGTCGGTGGCGTCGGCGATCACCAGCATGGACGGCTTTTCCCCGCGCCGCACCGCCCGCTCGAAATTAGCCGGAATTTCGATGCCGAACAAAATTTTGCCCGAAGCCATCAGCTCGTTCATCTCGGCTTCGGTACGCGGCAGCGCCGTGACGCGGAAATAGTCGGTGTTCTTGAGCGCGGCGAGAATGGCGCGGCCGATATCACTGTGCTCCTGCATCAGCACCGCGGTCGGCAGATGGCGCGGATTGGTATTGATCGCGTAGCCGAACAGCAGGAGCTGAAGCAGCGGGATCATGATGATCATGGCGAAGGACAGCCGGTCGCGCCTGAGCTGGATGAACTCCTTAACCAGCACCGCGAAGGTCTTGCGCCAGAAGCCGCTGCCGGAAAGGGGGCGCGGCGCCTGCATGGAGACGGTATGGGTCATTGGAAATTGTCCCGCGCCCGGCTCATCAGGTCGATAAACACGTCCTCGAGCGAGGGCTCGGACGGCTTCCAGTCGAGCCCCTCGCGCGCGCGATAGGGCTCGATGGCGGCGGCGAGCCTGGCCGCGTCGCGTCCCGACACGTGCAGGCTGTTGCCGAAGGGCGCCACCATGTCGACGCCGGGCTGCGCGCTGAGCTCGTCGCCCAGCTCGACCAGCGCTTCGCCGGTCGGGCCACTGACCACGAAGGTCGTCAGGTGAGAGGACGCGATCACCTCCTCGACGGTGCCGCGCACCAGGAGCTCGCCATAGGCGATGTAGGCGATCTCATGACAGCGCTCGGCCTCGTCCATGTAATGGGTGGAGACCAGCACGGTGAGCCCCTCGGCGGCGAGCGAGTGGATCTCGTTCCAGAAGTCGCGCCGCGCCTTGGGATCGACGCCGGCAGTGGGCTCGTCGAGCAGCAGGAGCTGCGGGCTCGGCAGCGTGCAGGCGCCGAGCGAAAGCCGCTGCTTCCAGCCGCCCGACAGTTCGCCAGCGAGCTGCTCCTCGCGCCCGTGCAGGCCGAGCCGATCGATGGCCGCGCGCGCGGCCTTGACCGGCCGGGCGATGCCGTAGATGCGGCCGATGAATTCCAGGTTTTCGCGCACCGACAGGTCCTCGTAGAGGCTGAACTGCTGGGTCATGTAGCCGACCTCGCGCTTGATCTTGTCGGCGTCGGTGCGGATGTCGAAGCCGAGGCAGGTGCCTTCGCCTTCGTCGGGCGTCAGCAGCCCGCACAGCATGCGGATGGTGGTGGTCTTGCCGGAGCCGTTGGGGCCGAGGAAGCCGTAGATGGTGCCGCGCTTGACCTGCATGGACAGGTTGCGCACCACCGCCCGGCCGTCGAACTTCTTGGTCAGGCCGCGCACGTCGATGACGATTTCGGGCTCGCTCACTTCGGGTTCTTCTTTCGGGATGACTTCTCTTGGGGCAGCGTGACGGTGATCGGCTGGCCGACGCGGAACGCATCGGGCTTGAGCGGATGCGCCTCGACCAGGAATACGAGCTTGGCGCGCTCCTCGCGGCTGTAGATCACCGGCGGCGTGTATTCGGCGCTCTTGGCGATGAAAGTCACCTTAGCGGTCAAACCCTTTTCGCAGCCGTCGCACGACACCACCACCGGCTCGCCGTATTTGATCTCGGGCAGCAGCGCCTCCGGCGCAAAGAAGCGGATCTTGAGATTGCCGGGCGGCAGTAGCGAGACTACCGGCCGGCCCGGCGGCACCGTTTCTCCTGGATCGTGCCCGCGGCCGGGCTGTGCGCGCGCCGGCGCGCGAGCCGCGTCTTGGCCCATTCCAGATTGGCCTTGGCCTGGCGCAACGCCGCTTCCGCGTCGTCATAGGTCTTGCGCGTGCCGGCGGCCGTGGTGAGCAGTTGCTTGGCGCGGTCGAAGGCCTGTTGGGCATTAGTGACCGCCGCCTCCTTCACCGCCACATCGGCGCGCTGCAAATCCTCGTCGAGGGTGAAGAGGAGCTGGCCCTTGGTGACGTGATCGCCTTCGCGCACCATCAGCTTCTGCACCCGGCCCTGTTCGTCAGGGCTGACGAATACGAGATCGGCTTCCACCCAGCCCTGCAGCACGCGCGCATTGCCCTGATCGCAGCTGGCGAGCGCGAGTGCCGCGAGCAGAACGGCCGCCAGGCCGGCAAGTTTCACGGGCATGGCAGTTCTCCCGGCCGGAGCAGCAGATCAAGATGAGTTTTCATCATGGCGCGCACGTCGAGCGGCTCGAAGCGTTCGAACAGGCCCGACCAGACGATGGCTATCAGGCCCGGCGCGGCGACGACTTGCGGAAAGTCAACCAGGGCGGCGGGCACCTCGCCGCGCGCGGCGGCGCGCGCGAGCACCGCGCGCATGGCGGCTATGATGCGCGAGAGCACTTCGCGGTAATAGAACTCGGCGAGCTTGGGGAAGCGCGGCCCTTCTGCGATCATCAGACGAATGACGTCGCGCCGGCGCGTTTCGTAGACCTCGCGCACGAAGAAATCGGCGATGCGATCGGCGAGCGCGCGGAACGGCAGGTCCGCCTCGCCCATGGCCTCGATGGTGCCGACCACCGGCGTGAGCATGTCGCGCACCAGGTCCTGGAACAGGCTCTCCTTGTCGCGGAAGTAAAGATAGATGGTGCCCTTGGCGATGCCGGCGCGCCTTGCCACGTCGTCGAGACGGGCGGCCTCGAAGCCGCGCGCCGAGAACTCGTCGAGGGCGGCGGCCAGGATGGCCTCGCGGCGGGCGGCGCTGCGCTGCTCGCGCGAAGGGCGCGGGCGGGCAGGCTTGACGCCGGAGGCAGCACCGCGCAGTGCGCGCATGCGGCGCGCGACCGAACCGGCTTGGTTGGCTTGGCGGCGGCGGGACACGGCTGATATTCCTAATAATTTGACTGACTGGTCAGTCAATTATTAATGTGGCCACCGGCATCCTGCAAGCGGGCGGTCCGGAATTCTTTCTCGGATGCCAAGCCCCGATTTTTCCTTTTTATATCAGGAAGCTGCCAAATCTAACTGACTGACCGGCCAGTCAGAGTATTCCGCTGAAACGGTGGGCCTGCTGCGCCCGCTCAGCCCTTGCCGTCGCAGGAGAAGGTGCGGATGACGCATTCCTTTCCGCCGTCTTTGTAGCAGGACTTGAGCGCGACGTTCTGGGCTGGGCCCGGCTTGCCAGCCTTGCCCCAGCCATGGGCGCCGCAGCCATTGTTGACGTCAACGGCGAGCGCCGCGCAGCCGCCCTTGACCACGGTGACCACGCGGCAGGCCCGCCCCGTGCACTTGGCGAGCGCGTGCTGGCGGGCCTGCATGACGCGGCTGAAATCGAAGGCTTCGCCAAACGCGCCGCAATCGCCGATCGCCAGCGCGCCGGCGGCGTGCGCGGTATTCAGGGTGACCACCATCAAGGCCAAAGTGGCCAGCAGCAGACTGATGGCCACCACGGCACGCAGCACCGGCGTCGCGAAATCGGTCATCCCCTACCCTACCCGAAGCGTCGCCGCCAGATAGCGATGAGTCGGGCAAAGCGATCAACGATTCGAATCTCAGGCGCGCTCGATTTCCGCCTTGACCGCGGAAAGCGACTCGGGCGTATCCACGTCGATCAAGGCTGCCTCGCCTCCCACCGGCACATCGACCACCGCCTCGGTATAGCTGCCGATCAGGTGGCGGGCGCCGATGTCGCCCTGGATCTGCATCAGGTCCGGGAAGAAGCGGCGCGACCACAGCACCGGATTGCCGCGCCGACCCTTGATGCTCGGCACCACTACCAGCTCGCCTTTTTCCGGATCGAAGGCGGCGAGCAGCTTGTTGATCAGCGCGGCGCTCACCTGGGGCATGTCGCCCAGACAAACGATAACGCCATCGGGATCGTTCGGCACCGCGGCGATGCCGGCCTTGAGCGAGGTGCCGAGGCCTTCGGCATAGTCCGGGTTATGCACGAAGCGCACCGGCAGCCCTGCGAGCGCCGCCTCCACCTTGTCGCGCTCATGGCCGGTGACGACGATCACCGGCGACGCCTGCGAGGCCAGCGCCTGCTCGGCGGCGATGCGCACCAGCGGTTTGCCGCCGATCTCGGCGATCAGCTTATTGACGGCGCCCATGCGGGTGGAGCGGCCGGCGGCCAGCACCAGCGCGGCGATGCGCTTTTCCTTCTCCGCGGGCTTCGCCGGAAGGCGCTCTTCGCGCGGCTGCGGGCGGGTGACGATCTCCATCAAAAGGCCGCCGACGCCCATGCCGGTGATATCGCTGCGCGACACCTGCAGCCCGGCGAGCAGGCGCATCAGCACCCAGTCGAAGCCGTTCTCCTTCGGCGAGCGCGCGCATCCGGGCGCGCCCAGTACCGGCTGGCCGTGCAGGCGGCCGATCAGCATGAGGTTGCCGGGATCGACCGGCATACCGAAATGCTCGATGGTACCGCCCACCGCCTCCACCGCCGCTGGAATGACGTCGCGGCGATCCGCTATCGCAGACGCTCCGAACACGATCACCAACTCGGCGCCGGCTTCGAACACCTCGCCGATGGCTTTGACGAGCGCGGCCTGTTCGTGCGGCACGCGTTTTTCCGCAATGATGGTTGCGCCGGCGGGCGCGATGCGCGCTTGAGTGATCTTCAGCGTCTTGTCGACGACCTTGGGCGAGAGGCCGGGCAGCAGCGTCGATACCACGCCGATCTTGCGCACTACGTAGGGCGCGATGCGGATCACAGGTTTCGCCTTTTCAGCGGCAGCGACCGCGGCATCGCGCGCGCGCGCCTTGACGGCGAAAGGAATGATCTTCACCGTGGCGATCATCTCGCCTTCCACCACCGGCTTGTAGGCGGTGAGCGTCGCCAGCGTCACCGCCTCGTCGATGTTGTTCAGGCGATCGATGGCGTCTTTGTCGACAACCAGCACGCCGGCGCCTTCGGCGAACAGATTGCAGCGGCCGGTGAAGGCGCGGTCGGCGCGCACGCCGGAACCGGCGATGGCCGCGGCGATGTCGGCGGCGGCCTGGTCCTCCGACACATCGCCGTCTTCCACGCGCGCCACCACGATTTCCTTGACGCCGGCGGCGTTCAGCGCCTCGACTTCCTTCTCGCCGATCAGCGTACCCTTCACAGGCCGCGCTCGTCAAAGCCATCGGCGAGGTGTTCGAAGCCGGCGCCGAGTTGGTGATCGTGTTCGGAGCGTCTGCGTGATCTCGGCCATGATGGCGAGCGCGATCTCGGCCGGCGACACCGCGCCGATCGGCAAGCCGATGGGAGCGTGAATGCGCGCGATTGATGCGTCCGAAATCCCCGCCTCCTTCAGCCGCGTGACCCGCTTGGCGTGGGTCTTCTTGGAGCCGAGCGCGCCGATATAGAAGCAGTCGCGTGCCAGCGCATGCTGCAGCGCCGGGTCGTCGATCTTGGGATCGTGGGTGAGCGCGACGAGGGCCGTGTAGTGATCGACATGGAGCAGCGGCAGTGCCTCGTCCGGCCATTCGGGAATGAGCTTCACGTCGGGGAAGCGCTCGGGCGAGGCGAAAGCGGTGCGCGGATCGACGATGGTCACGTCATAGCCGAGCATGGCGCAGAGCGGCGCCAAGGTCTGGCTGATGTGCACCGCGCCGGTGATGACCAGCTTGGGCGACGGCACATAGACGGTGAGGAAGACGTTTCCCTGCGGGCTTTCCTCCATGCCGCTTTTCGCCATGCGCAGGCGCTTTTCCAAGAGGTCGCGCAAGGGATCTTTCGCAACGTAGGCGGCCTTGACCAGGCGCTCCTCGCCTGAGTCGACGTCGGTGACCAGCACGGCCGCGCGGCGCGCAGCGCGTTCGGCATTGAGGGCGTGCAGGATATCGAGTTTCACTACTTTCTCTCCCGGATTTCCGATTCGAAGCCCAAGCATTCCTTCAGCGAACGATTGGAATCCAAAACTCCCACATGCGATTCCCCTGCCCTGGAGGGGGAGGGTCGGCGAGCCAACGACTCCACGCAAAGCGCGGCCCGATGATAAACTCCGCGAGCCGGGGTGGGGTGACTGCCAAAGGTCACCCCCTCCCGCCAGCCTTCGCTACGCTTCGGCCGGCGACCTCCCCCTCCAGGGGGAGGTGAAGAGAGATTGCCGAGCGCTCGTCACTTAATCCACCTTCTCCACATATACCCGGATGGTGCCGCCGCAGGACAGTCCCACGTTCCACGCCGTCTCGTCGGCGACGCCGAATTCCAGCATCCTGGGCTTGCCGCTTTCGATCGAATTCCAGCATCCTGGGCTTGCCGCTTTCGATCACGTCCATGGCCTCGGCGACCACCGCGCCCTCCACGCAGCCGCCCGACACGGACCCGAGAAAATTGCCCTCCTGGTCGATCACTAGGTTGGCGCCGACCGGACGCGGCGCGGAGCCCCAGGTCTGCATGACGGTGGCGAGCGCCACGTCGCGCCCCTCTTTGCGCCAGTCTTCGGCGGCTTTCAGGATGTCTTCGTCGCGTGTGAGCATCGCAAGCTCCTTGCTTTCGTCGTCATGTCCGGCCTTGTGCCGGGCATCCACGTCTTAGCCGAAGGCGTGGATGGCCGGGACAAGTTTACACCCGGGCCGGCCGAAGGCCGGACCCGGTTGCCCGGCCATGACGGGGGAAACCTCTACGCCACCTGCCTCAGCATCTGCCTCGGATCATAGCCCTTGGCGGGCGCGCCCGACAGCGCGCGCACCAGTTCGGTCATGGACTCCAGATTGTGGATCGGCCGCAGTTCGTCAACATGCGGCAGCATGGTCCGCACACCCTTGGCACGCGCCTCGAAGCCGTCGAAGCGCAGCAGCGGGTTGAGCCAGACAAGCCGGCGGCACGAGCGGTGCAGCCGGTCCATTTCAAAAGATAGCGTGTCGTCGGCATCCCGCTCAAGCCCGTCGGTGATCAGAAGCACCACCGCCCCCTGGCCGAGCACGCGCCGGCCCCACCCCTTGTTGAACTCGCGCAGCGACGAGGCGATGCGGGTACCGCCCGACCAGTCGGTCACGTGGGCCGAGCAGGAAGCCAACGCCTCGTCGGGATCGCGCTGGCGAATGGCGCGGGTGACGTTGGTGAGCCGCGTGCCGAACAGGAAGGTGGTCACACGCTTCTTGGCATCGGTGATCGAATGCAGGAAATGCAGGAACAGCCTTGTGTACTGGCTCATGGAGCCGGAGATATCGAGCAGCGCCACGATCGGCGGCTCCTTCTCGCGCGGGCCGAGATATTTCAGGTCGATGACCGCGCCGCCCGCCTTCATGCTTGAACGCAGCGTGCGGCGCATGTCGATCATGTGTCCGCGCCGCGCCGCAGCCAGCCGGCGCGTGCGCACCAGGTCGAGCGGCAGCGCGAGCCGCGCGATCGCCGCCTTGGCGGCGGCGATCTCGGCCGCGCTCATCTGGGCGAAATCCTTCTTCTGCAGCACTTCGCGGTCGGACACGGTCATGCGCAGGTCGAGCTCGACCTCGCGCTGCTCCGGTTGCTTGCGCTCGTTGAGCCCGCCATAGAGCGCCTCCTGCACGCGCTGGGTGCCGGCCTGCGGCGGCTTGGGCGGCGTGCGCGCCGCCTCCGGCAGCATGGAAGCCATGAGCTGCTCGATATAGCCGCGCTTGCGGAAGTACAGTTTGAACGCCTGGTCGAAAAGAACGGAATGCTCATGCCGCTTCACGAACACCGCGTGCAGCGTCCAGTAGAAATCCTGCTTGGTGCCGATGCGGGCGACCTTCACCGCCTCCAGCGCGTCGACCACCATCCGCATCCCTAGCCCCGCTCATTCCCGCGAAAGCGGGACCCAGATCTGGAGTCCCGCTTACGCGGGAATGAGCGGAGTCTATCGCGCCTCCTGCAAACCTACTCCGCCGCCCTTAGCTCCGCCTTCACCTCGTCGAGCAGCGCCTTCACCTTGGCCTGGTCGAGCCGGGCGATGTCGTCCTGATATTTCAGCAGCGCGCCGAGCGTGTCCGACACCGTGGCCGGATCGAGCGCCACCACGTCGAGCTCGGACAGCGCGCCGGCCCAGTCGAGCGTCTCGGCCACGCCCGGCACCTTGAACAGGTCCTCCTTGCGCAGGGCCTGCACGAAGGCCACCACCTGCTCCGACAGGCTCTTGGCAATGCCCGGCAGCTTGGTGCGCACGATCTCCAATTCGCGCGCCGCATCGGGATAGCCGACCCAGTGATAGAGGCAGCGCCGCTTCAATGCGTCGTGCACCTCGCGCGTGCGGTTGGAGGTGATGACCACGATGGGCGCATGCGGCGCCTTGATGGTGCCGAGCTCCGGCACCGTCACCTGGAAATCGGCCAGCACCTCAAGCAGGAACGCCTCGAAGGCCTCGTCGGTGCGGTCGATCTCGTCGATCAGCAGCACCGGCGGCCCGTCTGGGTCCGGCTCCAGCGCTTGCAAGAGCGGGCGCTTGATGAGGAATTTCTCAGAGAACACGTCATGCTCGATGCGCTCGCGGTCGCCCTCGCCTTCCGCCTCGGCGAGCCGGATCTCGATCATCTGCGCGCCGTAATTCCACTCGTAGACCGCGGAGGAAACGTCGAGCCCCTCGTAGCATTGCAGCCGGATCAGCTTGCGCCCCAGGCTCTCGCTCAGCACCTTGGCGATCTCGGTCTTGCCGGTGCCGGCCTCGCCCTCCAGGAACAGCGGCCGTCCCATGCGCAGAGCCAGATAGAGCACGGTCGCCAGCGAGCGGTCGGCGATGTAGTCGGCCTTGGCCAGCAGGTCGAGGGTGGCGTCGATGCTGTCGGGGAGCGGTGTCAAAGCCATTCTTAGGTCACCTCGAAGACACTTTATCGAATGCAGGGCTCGGCCTACATTTAGAGGTCGACAGCAACTGTGACCAGCCCAGGATCGCTACTAAAGGATAGCCGCCATGTCCCAATCCGACATCCTCGAAAACGCCCGTCTCCGCTTCCCCACCATCGACGGCGGGGTACGGATCGGCCATGTCCACCTGAAAGTGGCCGATCTGCAACGGGCGCTCGATTTCTACTGCGGCGTGCTGGGTTTCGAGCTGACTACCAGCCGCCCCGGCGCCGCCTTCATCTCGGCCGGCGGCTACCACCACCATATCGGGCTCAATACATGGGAGAGCCTGGGCGGCTCGCCCCCGCCCCCCGGTACCACCGGGCTCTATCACACCGCCATCCTCTATCCGACCCGGCGGCTGCTGGCCGACGCGCTGCGCCGGCTGATCGTGGCCAAGATCCCGCTGGAGGGCGCCAGCGACCACGGTGTCTCCGAGGCGCTCTATCTGCGCGACCCCGACGACAATGGGGTCGAGCTCTATTGGGACCGGCCGAAGGAAGTGTGGCCGCAGCGGCCCGACGGGGGCCTGCGCATGTACACCAATCCGCTCGACCTGCACGATCTGCTGGCTGAGCTGGGTAAAGAGCCGAGCTGAGTTCATTCCCGGTCATTCCGGGGCGAGCGCAAAGTGCCGGACCCGGAACGACCAATCGATGAGCCTACAGCCGCGCCAGCAAGGCGGCGACGAAGATCACGTAGGCGGGAGCGTCGGGTAGAAG
>JARRNI010000406.1:0-4790 GCA_037385125.1 Pseudolabrys sp. | reverse complement strand
TGCCGCTGTCGCTGTCGCTCGGCATTCTCGGACTGAACGGGCTGACCGCCTATTTCGGCCTGCTCGATGTCGGCGAGCCGCGCCCCGGCGATACCGTCGTTGTCTCGACCGCGGCCGGCTCGGTCGGCTCCGCGGTCGGACAGATCGCCAAGCTGATGGGCTGCCGGACGGTTGGCGTTACCGGTGGGCCGGTCAAGCGCAAGCGGTGCCTCGACGCGTTCGGCTACGACGCGGCCATCGACTACAAGGCGGAAGACGTGAGCAAGGCGATCGCCGCGGCCTGCCCGCACGGCGTAAACGTCTATTTCGACAACACCGCCGGCCGCATCAGCGACGCAGTACTGCCGCAACTCGCGCTGCATGCGCGCGTGGTGATCTGCGGCACGGCGTCGGTTTCAAGCTGGGACCCCTGGCCTGCGGGCCCGCGCGTCGAGCGGCATCTGCTGGTCAAGCGCGCGCGCATGGCCGGCCTGATCGTGTTCGATTTCGAGCACCGCTACGAGGAAGCGGTGGCGCGGCTGGCGGACTGGGTGCGTGCCGGCAAGCTCAATTACCGCGAGGAGATCATTGACGGCATCGAGCACGCGCCCGGCTCCATCGCCGAGCTCTACCGCGGCGAAAACCTTGGCAAGCGGCTGATTCGACTGCGCCACTGAGTCCCTTGTCATTCCGGGGCGCGAGCCAACGGGTCCGCGCGAAGCGCGGCCCGACGACAAACTCCGAGAGCGAACCGGGAACCGGCTCCGGAATGACTCATGGAAACTCAATCCTGAAACGTCGGCGGCTTGCGCGGCAGCCTGAGCGCCCCGGCCGGCGCCTGCGCGAGCCGGCGCGCCACCAGCGGAATGACGATCGACACCGAGATGATGCGCATGACGTGGTGGGCGCCGATGAACACCGGATCGAGATTGAGCGCCAGAGCCAGCAGCATTATGGCGTCGACCGAGCCGGGCGCATAGGCGATCAGCACCTCCGGCGCCGGCAGCGCCATCAGGTGGATCAGCAGCAACATGAAGCCGCCGGCGATCGTCACCGTTACTGCTATCGCGCCGAAGGCGGCGCCGAGATAGTTCGCCAGCAGCCGCAGCGGCGTGTTGGCGAAGCGCGCGCCTATTACGCCGCCGAGCGCCACCATGGCCGCGTTGCCGACCCAGGGCGGCACCACGGCATGAATGAGCCCGGAGCCGTGCAGGGCGCCGGAGGCGAACATGGCGCCGAACAACAGCCCGCCAGGAAACCGGACGCGGAAAGCGACGATTGCCACCGCCGTCGAGAGCGCCACCAGGATGGCTAGCTCGTCGACCGTTGCCGCGTTCAGCAGACCGTTGCCGCGCCGCACGGCCTGACCGGCCAGCCCGAGCAGCGCCATGCCGGCCGGCAGGCCGACGGCAACGACCACCACCCGCAGGGTCTGCACGATAGCGACGCCGCGCAGGTCGGCCTCCAGCTCGGCGGCAACCGCCAGCACCTGCGACATGCCGCCGGGCGAAGAGGCGAGATAGGCCGAAAGCAGGCGCCAGCGGTGCACCAGAAACAGATAGGCCGCACCGCCGAGGCTGACGCACAGCATGGCCACGATCAGGATGGCGATGCTGGCCGGATAACTCGCCATGCCGCGCAGCGTCTCGGGCGTCACCACGGCGCCGAGCGAGATGCCGATCACCACGAAGATGACGCGGGTGGCGAGCGCCGGCATCAGCAACGGGCGGCCCGCGAGGGCAGCGGCGCCGGCGGCCAGAATGGCGCCGGAGAGATAGCCGGCCGGCATGCCGAGCCAGCCGGCGGTGACGCCGCCTAGGGCGGCGAAGCCGAGCGTCTCGGCCACGCGGCGGAACGTGGCGATGCGGTGGGTGGTGGCGGACACGGGCGCCGATCAATGCCGGGCGGCGAGGGTGGCGTCAAATCAAGGCGCCTGTGCACGAGGCACGCGCGGGGCGCACCTCGCTCATAGCCTTAACTGTTGCGGCAGGCACAGACCATCGCTCCCCTCCCCCCACGAGCGCAGCGAGTGGCGGGGAGGGTAAGAGCCGCCCCGCCCCTGCCCAAATCGCTGGTTTCAATGGTCTTTCGCCGCCATGGACCGCGGGCCCAATCTGTGGTGACTTAAAGCCCGCACCATGACTTCAGGCGTATTCGGAGCGCGTATGTTGCAGGGTTGGGCCGTCATCGCGGTGGCGCTTGGCTATATCGGCCTCCTGTTCCTGGTAGCGAGCTATGGCGACCGCCCGCGCGGGCTGAGCCGCGACGCACGCAGCCGGCTGCTGATCTACCCGCTGTCGCTGGCGATCTACTGCACCTCCTGGACCTTTTTCGGCTCGGTCGGCTCCGCCTCGCGCACCGGCTACGAGTTCCTCACCATCTATATCGGCCCGGTGCTGATGGTCGGCCTGTTCTCGCCGCTGATCGCGCGCGTGGTGCGGCTGGCCAAGGCGCAGAACATCACCTCGATCGCCGACTTCATCGCGGCACGCTACGGCAAGGCGCAGGCGGTGGCAGCGACGGTGGCGCTGATCGCCATCGTCGGCATGGTCCCGTACATCGCGCTGCAGCTGAAGGCGGTGTCGTCGTCGCTGGAGACCATCATCGGCCATGTCTCGCCCGGCGCGGGCGCCACGCGCCCGGTGCTCGGCGACATCTCGCTGTTCGTGGCGCTGTTGATGGCGGCGTTCGCCGTGCTGTTCGGCACCCGTCACATCGACGCCACCGAACACCAGGACGGGCTGATGCTGGCGATTGCCACCGAGTCGATCGTCAAGCTGTTCGCCTTCCTGGCGGTCGGCATTTTCGTGAGCTTCTGGATGTTCGGCGGGCCCCGCGCACTGTGGGAAGCCGCCACCGCGCATCCCGACACCGCGGCCATCTTTACGCGGAGTCCGGCGCTCGACAGCTTCCTCGCCATAACGCTGTTGTCGTTCGTGGCCATCATCCTGCTGCCGCGCCAGTTCCACGTGGCGGTGGTGGAGAACCATAGCGAGGGCGAGATCAAGCGCGCGGCCTGGCTGTTCCCGCTCTATCTGGTGCTGATCAACCTGTTCGTGGTGCCGATCGCGCTCGCCGGCCTGCTGACCTTCTCGAAGGGCGAGGTCGACAGCGACATGTTCGTGCTGGCGCTGCCCTGGCAGGCCGGCTCCAGCGTGCTGACCATCGCCGCCTTCGTCGGCGGGCTGTCGGCGGCGACCGCCATGGTGATCGTGGAATCGGTCGCCCTCTCCATCATGGTGTCGAACGACCTGGTCATGCCGCTGGTATTGCAGCGGCGCGAGACGCTGATCACAGGCCGCGAGAACGTCGGCTCGCTGCTGCTGATGGTGCGCCGCTTCGCCATCTTCGCGCTGCTGCTGCTCGCCTATATGTACTACCGCTCGGCCGGCGACGCGCAGCTGGCTTCAATCGGACTGTTGTCGTTCGCGGCCATCGCGCAGCTCGCACCCGCCTTCTTCGGCGGGCTTTTGTGGCGGCGTGCCACCGCCGCCGGCGCCATCGCGGGCATGACCGCCGGCATCCTGGTGTGGGCCTATACCCTGCTGCTGCCGAGCTTCGCCGACATCGGCATCGTTGGAAAACATGTCCTCACCGACGGGCCGTGGGGCGTGGCGCTGCTGCGGCCGCAGCACCTGTTCGGCCTGCACCTCAATCCGCTGGTGCACGGCGTGCTGTGGAGCCTGGCCGTCAACGTCCTCTGCTACGTGGCCTTCTCGCTGCGCCGGGCACAGACGCCGATCGAGCGGCTGCAAGCCAACCTGTTCGTGCCGTCGGAGCTTGCGCCGATCACGCCGAGCTTCCGGCTGTGGCGCTCGTCGGTGACGGTGGAGGAGCTCACCACCACCGTGGCGCGCTATCTCGGCGAGGACCGCATGCGCACCGCCTTCGAAAGCTTCGCATCAAGCGAGCGCATCAGTCTCGATCCGAAGGAAGAAGCCGACTTCCGCCTTATGCGCTATGCCGAGCACATTCTGGCCTCCGCGATCGGCGCGGCCTCGTCGCGGCTGGTGCTGTCGCTGCTCCTGCGCAAGCGTACGGTCTCGACCAAGGCGGCGCTCAAGCTGCTCGACGATGCCAATGCCGCCATCCAGTACAACCGCGAGATCCTGCAGACCGCGCTCGACCACGTGCGCCAGGGCATCGCAGTATTCGACAAAGACCTGGAGCTGATCTGCTGGAACCGGCAGTTCGGCGAAATCCTCGATCTGCCGCCGAGCCTGATCCGGGTCGGCAGCGGGTTGGCCGACATCCTGCGCTTCAACGCGCGGCGCGGCGACGTCGCGCTCAGTCGCATCGACGAGCACGTGCACGAGCAGCTCGCCCGCTATCTGGACGGCCATGAGCCGTTCCGCGAGCGCTTCGCCGAGCCCGGCATGGTGATCGAGGTACGCGCCAACCGTATGCCCGACGGCGGCATTGTCTGCACCTTCACCGATATCACCGCCAGCGTGGACGCGGCGGAAGCGCTCGCGCGCGCCAACGAGACGCTGGAGCAGCGCGTGCGCGAGCGCACCGAGGAGCTCACGCACCTCAACGCCGCCCTCGCCCGCGCCAAAGGCGAGGCCGACGCCGCCAATATCTCCAAGACCAAGTTTCTGGCCGCCGCCAGCCACGACATCCTGCAGCCGCTCAACGCGGCGCGGCTCTACGTCACCAGCCTCATCGAGCGCGCCGGCCAGGAGGACACGCGGCTGATCGAAAATGTTGACGCTTCGCTGGAAGCGGTGGAGGAAATCTTCGGCGCGCTGCTCGACATTTCAAGGCTGGACACCGGCGCCATGCGGCCGGAATTCGCCAGCTTCCGCATC
>JARRNI010000405.1:0-4794 GCA_037385125.1 Pseudolabrys sp. | reverse complement strand
GCGCCTGGCGCTGCGCCGGCGGCTGGCGCCGCTGCGCCCGCGCCCGAGAAGAAGTGAGGCGGCGCGGCCGTCTCCACTTTCGCGCTTTCGGGATAGCGCATGATCCCGAAAAGACCCGTCCCCGGCCTGGCAGGGGACGGGCAGCGGTTTCCGGACAGGATCATGCGCTAAAGGTGACAGCGCGGCCGTGCGGCCGTTGACGCCATGCTGCTCTTCGTCGGCCTCGGCAATCCCGGCGCGTGCTATGCCAGCAACCGCCACAATATCGGTTTCATGGCGGTGGACCGCATCGCGCGTCGCCATGACATCAAGCCGTGGCGGCGCAAATTCCAGGGCGTGGCGGTGGAAGGCGTCCTCGCCGGCGAGAAGGTGCTGCTGCTCTTGCCCGGCACCTATATGAACGAGTCGGGGCGCGCGGTGCAGGAGGCCGCGCGCTTCTACAAGGTCGAGCTCGGCCAGATCCTTGTGTTCCATGACGAGCTCGAGTTGCCGCCGGGCAAAGTGCGGGTGAAGATCGGCGGCGGCAATGCAGGCCACAACGGCCTGCGCTCGCTCTCGGCGCATATCGGCAACGACTACAAGCGCGTGCGCATCGGCATCGGCCATCCCGGCGACAAGCGGCTGGTCGAGCGCTACGTGCTGCAGGATTTCGCCAAGGACGAATGGCCCTGGGTGGAAGAACTGTGCGACATCGTCGCCGACAACGCCGACCTGCTGGCCGCGGGCAAGGATGCCAGCTTTCAGAACAAGGTGCACCTGGCGATGGAGGCCAAGGGTTTCGGCGAGAAGGAGGAGCCGCCCGGCTCCGACGATAGATAGAAGAGACGAACCATCATGGGATTTAAATGCGGCATCGTCGGCCTGCCGAACGTCTGCAAGTCGACGCTCTTCAACGCGCTGACCGAGACGGCGGCGGCGCAGGCCGCCAATTATCCGTTCTGCACCATCGAACCCAACGTGGGCGAAATCGCCGTGCCCGACCCGCGCCTGGACAAGCTGGCCGTGCTCGGCAAGTCGGCCGAGATCATCCCGACCCGCATCACCTTCGTCGACATTGCCGGCTTGGTGCGCGGCGCCTCGAAAGGCGAGGGGCTCGGCAACCAGTTCCTCGCCAATATACGCGAGGTTGACGCCATCGTGCATGTGGTGCGCTGCTTCGAGGAACCCGACGTCACCCATGTCGAGGGCAAGATCGATCCGATCGCCGACATCGAGACCATCGAGACCGAGTTGATGCTGGCCGATCTCGAAAGCCTGGAGAAGCGCGTCGAGAATCTCGAGAAGAAAGCCAAGGGCAACGACAAGGAAGCCAAGGATACGCTCGATCTGATCAATCGCACCCTCGCGCTGCTGCGCGAGGGCAAGCCGGCTCGGCTCACCGAGTGCAAGCCGGAAGAGGAAAAGCTGTTCCAATCGCTCGGGCTGTTGACCTCGGCGCCCGTGCTCTATGCCTGCAACGTAGACGAAGGCGCCGCCGCGAGCGGCAACGAATATTCGCGCATGGTCGAGAAGCGCGCCAGGCAGGAGGGCGCGGTGTCGGTGGTGATCTCGGCCAAGATCGAGTCGGAGATCGCCGTGCTGCCGCCCGACGAGCGCGCCGAATTCCTCGCCGCGGTGGACCTGAAGGAGACCGGGCTCGACCGGCTAGTGCGCGCCGGCTATGCGCTTCTACGCTTGGTCACGTTTTTTACGGTCGGCCTGAAGGAGGCGCGCGCCTGGACCGTCACCCAGGGGACCAAGGCGCCGCAGGCCGCCGGCGTCATCCATACCGATTTCGAGAAGGGCTTTATCCGCGCCGAGACCATCTCTTACGATGACTTCATCGCCTGCGGCGGCGAAGCCGGCGCCAAAGAGGCCGGCAAGATGCGGCTGGAGGGCAAGGACTACGTGGTCGCCGACGGCGACGTGATGCATTTCCGCTTCGCGACGTGATATTCCTTGTCATTCCGGGACGCGGCGAAGCCGCCGCACCCTGGAATGACAGAAGTGAACCATATGCCGAAACTCTATTGGGAAGACTTCCAGCCCGGCGCGGTCGCGGTCTACGGCCCGCGCCTGGTCACGCGCGAGGAGGTCGTCGCCTTCGCCGCCGAGTTCGATCCGCAGCCCATGCATCTCGACGAGGCGGCGGCGAGTGCCACGCTGCTGGGCGGGCTCGCCGCTTCGGGCTGGCACAGCTGCTGCCTGCTGATGCGCATGATTGCCGACGGCTATTTGCTTGACGCTGCTTCCATGGGCTCGCCCGGCCTCGAGGAGGTGCGCTGGCTCAAGCCGCTGCGGCCGGGCACGCATATCCGCGTGCGCTCGACGGTGCTCGAAAGCCGCGCCTCCAAGAGCCGCTCCGATATGGGGCTGGTGAAATTGAAAAGCGAATTGGTCGACGAGGCCGATGCGGTACTCACGACATTCATTGCCACGCAGATGCTGCGGCGCCGTCAGCCCGGAACACAATCGTGAAATTTTTCGAAGACATCAAGGTGGGCGAGGTCTATGCGCTCGGTCGCCACACTTTCGGGGCCGACGAGATCAAGGCTTTCGCCCGCCGTTTTGATCCGCAGCCATTTCATCTCGACGAACGGGCAGCGGAAGAATCGCATTTCGGCGCGCTCTGCGCCTCCGGCTGGCATACCGCCGTGACATGGATGCGGCTGATGGTGGAGTTTCGCCGCCGCGCAATCGAAGAAGCCCGCGCGCGCGGCGAGCAGGTCGCCGGCGTCGGGCCGGCGCTCGGCTTCCGCGAGCTCAAATGGCTGAAGCCGGTCTATGTCGGCGACACCATCGAGTACCGGAGCGAGGTGATCGAGACGTGCCGCTCCAACAGCCGGCCCGGCTTCGGCCTGATGACCATCCGCGCGAGCGGCGTTAACCAGAACGGCGAGCCGGTGATTTCCTTCATCAGCACCACCTTGGTCGAGCGGCGGAGCGCCACGCCATGACCTCCTCGGCCGCCGGCACGAGCGAGGCGGCGGCCGACAGATTGGCCGAGCGGCGTGCGCTCGTCGTCGGCGGTGGCGCGCATGCGCTGCACGACGGCTATACCGATCTCGTCTATGTCATGCTGCCGATCTGGCAGCACGAATTCGCTCTCGGCTATGCCGCGCTCGGCCTCATGCGCACGGTGTTCTCCGGCCCCCTGGCCGGCTTCCAGATTCCGATGGGCTTACTGGCCGAGCGTTTCGGTGCCGCCGTCGTGCTGGCGCTCGGCACCGCGCTGGCCGGGATCGGCTACGTGCTGGCCGGTTTCAGCACCGGCGTCGCCAGCCTGGTCGCCGCGCTGTTCGTCGGCGGGCTGGGCGCCAGCACGCAGCATCCGCTCGGCTCCTCGCTGATCGCGCAGGCTTTCGCCGGGCCGCGCTCGCTCAAGGCGCTCGGCACCTATAACTTCGCCGGCGACATCGGCAAGATGACGCTGCCCGCGGCGGCCTCACTGCTGTTCGTGCTGCTGCCGTGGCGGCACGCGCTGATGCTGCTGGGCGGCCTCGGCGTGGCGGCGGCGATGGCGATCTTCGTCGCCATGCCGCGCTTTGCAGCGCAAGCGCCCGTCCCGCGCAAGGCCGAAAGCACCGCAGCCGGCGGCGGCCGCTTGCGTAGCTACGGGTTTCCATTGCTGTTGTCGGTCGGCGTGCTCGACAGCGCCACGCGCATGGCGTTCCTGACCTTCCTGCCCTTTGTGCTTACGTCGAAGGGAGCGAGCCTGCCCACCATCGGCGCTTCGCTCACGCTGGTGTTCGCCGGCGGCGCCGCGGGCAAGCTGGTCTGCGCCTTCATCGGCGCGCGCGTCGGCGCGATCGCGACCGTGTGGCTGACCGAAACGGTGACCGCGATCGCCATTGTCGCGCTGCTGCCGCTGCCGGTCGACGCCGCGTTGTTTCTTTTGCCGGTGGTCGGCGTCGCGCTCAACGGCACCTCGTCGGTGCTCTACGGCTCGGTGCCCGATCTGGTGGCGCCCGAGAAGCGCCAGCGCGCTTTCGGCATTTTCTACACCGGCACCATCGGCGCCGGCGCGGTCTCGCCCACGCTCTATGGCTTGCTGGGCGACGCGGTCGGCGTGCCTTCGGCGCTGGTCGTGGTCGCCGCCGTCGTGCTGGCGACGCTGCCCATCACGCTGGCGTTGCGTCCGGCGCTTGCTACCTCCGCTGTGCCCTGACCCATACCTGCCGGATCGCCGCGGGCAGCACGTCGAGGTAGGGCCGAGCAAGAAGGCTTCGCCCGAGCCGCTGCCGTGAAGATGTCGTTTATTTACGCCCGCCCACATGGCCGCTTTGGTGCGAAATTGCTTGAGGCATGCGCAGTCGTGGGAACCTTGCGCGGTCGACCGCCGTTTGCTGGATACCATGCCGTCGAAACCCGATCCTGACCGCGCGCAGCGCCCCGAACCGATCCTGAGTACCGGCGCGGGCGAGCGCATGACGCCCGAGCAGACGGCGCTGTTGCGCAGGCTCGCGCGGGCCGCCTACGAGCCCGAAGCCTTCAGCGAGCAACTCACACAGGCGGAAGCGGCCGAGCGCATCGCCATGCTCGAAGCCAAGCTGAAATTGCTGGACGAGCCGCCGCACACCTTGTGAGCGGAACGGCTGCGTCTACGGCAAGCCAACACAGCGCAACAAAAGTTGAGGGAGGCAATCGCACATGCGCGCGGAACGCGGTCGCGTCGCGACGCGTTTCCGATGCTCGACAGGCGTTTCACCGGCGGGAGCGCGCGTCGCATTTCACCATGCGGCGGCCGTGTTTGCGGCCGTCAGGAAAGTGCAGCGGCATTGGGGCGACGCATGATCCGCTGCCGGCGGACGATCC
>JARRNI010000404.1:0-4797 GCA_037385125.1 Pseudolabrys sp. | reverse complement strand
CTGCCAATCCGATGTTCTGTTTCCCATGGTCGGCCCCTCCAAAAACCGACCACCCATGAGTCACAGAAAAACTGATTTGGGAATCCTATGCCGCTCAAAATCTGCCAAAGTAGTGCTAATATGTCCTAACGAAACTTCTGGTAGATGCGCGGGTCAACCGCCGCTGCGCCCAACATACCGCCCCAAAGAGTTCCGGCAATTCCGGGAGTCATGACGTCCTGGCCGGTTAGAAACAGGCCGGGGACGGGCGTTCGTGCGTTGAGCGCTTCCGACAGGATGCGGCGCGGCGTGGTCTCGACGCCATAGAACCCGCCCTTTTCGTGACGCGTGAATGATGCGGTCGCGAGCGGTGTGCCGAGCTCCCGATAAACCACGAGCGGTGTCAGAGCAGGAAATTTTTCGGTGAACGACGCCATCAGCCGAGCCTCGACGCGTTGCTTGAATGCCGCCCATTCAGCTGGGCGCTCATCGGCACCGCCGTCGGCAAAACCAGCCACCGACGACCAATCGGCCCAAACCAACATGTCGCCCGTATGCCTGTGCGACGGGCCGGGATCGTGCGCCGGATTCTTGAGAGACGGGAACGAGACGAACATCATCGGGGGCTTCACGTCGTCGGTCGCTGTCCAGATGGCCTCGTTCGGATCCCAGCTTTCATAGAACCAATGGTTTGAGCGTGTCGCGCCGTAGCGCGCGATCTCGCCCTCGAACCCAAGGAACATGTCGAAGTGGCAGATCGACGGTTTGAAGTCAGCTATTTCGCCGGCCCATTCCTGCCCGCCGATCTGCTTCGGCAGCAGCCGCTTGACGGTTTCGCCCGCGCCGACCGCGGAAACGATGATCGGCGCTCTAAATGTCTCGCCCACGCTCGTCCGCACGCCGACGGCATTTCCATCTTCGATCAGGATTTCACTCACAGGCGTTCCGGCCTGCGCGGTGCCGCCCGCCGCCTCAATCACCGGGACAAGTCCTTTCGCAATGGCCGCCGCACCGCCCACCGGGTAGCCCGCCCCTTCGAGATAGTGGCGCATGACGGTGGCGTGGACGGCAAAGCTCGCCTCTTTCGGCTTGCCCCCAAAAGTGCCCCACTGCGCTGACAAGACGGCGGCGAGTTTCGGGTCGGTGACAATGTCCGCAATCACTTCGCCGGTCGTGCGGTCACACCAACGCTGAATCTTTTTCTCGTTCCACCAGCGATGCGCGACGCGGAACGGTTCGGGCAGAGAGCGTTCGGCGGCAACCATACGCAAAGCTTCTTCCCCAGATTGCAGCGCCTCGAAATAAGCGTCGATTTCAGCCGCGCTGTCAGGGAAATGGTCTTTGAGTTCCATCTTGTAGGCTGCGGCGGGACGCACCACGGAAATCTCGAATCCGCCCGGAAAGTGCAGCGTATCGTAAACGGAGCCGACCGACTGGAACGCGATCGTTCCACCGCTCAGCCAGTCCAGGATCCGTCCCGCCGGTTGGTCATGACCAAACGTGCCGCAGTAATGGAGGCCGACATCCCACGTGAAACCGTTGCGGGAGAAGGCGTGGGTCAGCCCCCCGATTGTCTGTGCTTGTTCGAGAAGCAGGACCTTGTAGTCCAGCCGCGCCAGCGCGGTGGCCGTCGTCATCCCGCCCATGCCCGACCCGATGACAATGGCATCAAATGCACTGGTTAAAGGCGGAACGGTCATGCGATGAAAATGATCCATCGCAGAGGCGATTGACATTGACCTGCGTCAATTGTTGCAGTCGCGCCTTGCGCTGTTTGTCTCCTGTTGGCCCAACTGCGAAGTCCCGCTACGCCAGCTATTGTGCCGCTGTTAGCAGGTAAGCGGACACACCGCGGAGGAGGCATTTGGGCAGCTCGTGCCCCGACTTGGACATCCGGCCTGCGCGGCCCATTACGCCTGCCAAATGCTGAGCGTGTTCCGAAATTCCGATTCGTTCTTATAGCCGGTCGGGGTATTGGCCGCTTTCCATCGTTCTAGGGAGCGGTCGCTTTTGGTGGCCCCGGGGACTAAGGTGGAAGTCGCGTGGTAGTAGATAAGCGTATTGAACATCGCACCCAATTTTACCAGCGTCTCTACCAGCGATGCGGCGGCGCTCTCTAGCTAGCCGCGAAACTTCCCAGAGCCCCCGATCACCCCACCATCAACATCCTCCGCTACGTCACTTGACAGCGTTGCGGGCCGCCGGAATACAGCCAGGCATTCAGTTCATCTGGGATTTCGGGACGGTACCCGGTCTCGCTCCCTCGCAACAGCAAGCCGTTGGCCGCGAAGTGACTGCGGTGACAGAGCCAAGGGCCACAATGCTTATGTTGGCATGGGCACCTGGACGGCGCTGCCCTTTGCCGCGTGGCGCTAGCCGTGCCGATATCGAAATGGCATTCCCCTCCTGGAAGATCATCGATGCGGCCGCCTTCGATGTGTCTGGGCTTCCTTTACCATTGCGAAATGTTAAGCCGATTTTCTATCGGCTCCGCCGCATCTGATTTGAAGCCAATACCGCAACTTCCGACGAGACTCTATGTCGCCTTCTGGCCACACTCGGACTATTCATCGTGCGGAGCGAGAGTCTGCTATTCGGCAGTAGAGCGAACCTGCCGCGGAAGCGGGCCAACAGCCTCCTTTGGCCCTTCGGGAAAAGATCAATAAAACTATGATGATGGGTGCTGGTCACCTACCCAGCAGACGGCAGGCTATGGGTAGGTCGAGGGGGCGGGCGTTTTAGAAGGCCATTGAGAGCGATGCGGGACCGCCGGTGCTCCCCAAGACAGAGTTAGTTATTTGATCCCATGGGTGGCCTTCTAATTGGCGAACGACAGTGGCAGCTCACCGCCACTCGCCGGGGATGACCGGAAATTTTCAGCAAATAAACGTTCTGTTGGTAATTTCCGTGTAACCGTTAGCTGAGTTTCTGGGCGAAAGAGGTTGGGCAACGTGGTAAGCCACCGATAGGCGTCCAGCTGGGGGGCAAGTCGGCATCTCGGTGTGGCGCCATAACACACTGCTCTGTTTGCGATTAAGGGGCTCCGGTTCTGTCTGAGCTGGGGCCCTATTTCTATGCAGCGTTCAGGGCGATGCCCAAGCCCCGATGACATCGCCGGTCTCCTGAGCGGCCCTGCGCGACGCGCGTGGCGTCGCTCGCTCTGCACCACCAGCAGATGCTTGCGTCCCGGGGATCGTGTGTCGCGTAGGTGGCTTGGAGGTATTAGAAAGCCGCGTAATCAAGCTTCTCGATTAGGCACGTCTTCTCTGGCTAAAGTGCGGGAGGGCTGCTTGCCTGTGGCCTTGGTTTCGGGGCCCTTTTTTCTTTAAGCCGCCACCGCCCACTCGAGCGCGTTGTAAAGCGCTTGGGCTTCTAGATCGGACTTATCGTCCTCCGCAGCCTGGGAACCTTCTGGGTAGGGGGCCACCGCGTCAGGGTTTTCCACGCATGGCCAATGCTACTGCGGCTGTTTTCTTAATGGGTTTGGTAGCTGTGGAAATTCGGCTTTCGTATCTTTTTTTAACTCCGCTACTTTTCCCTTCTTTCCCTCCTCGGATCCTCCGGTGAAACTGTCTGATCCGAAATTCAATGCCGGCGCGACTGTAACGCTTCGGTCGCCGCCGCTTGGGGGCAGCAAGGCAACATTATTCGTGCGGAGCGGCGCACCTTTTCCCATCGACGGCAACTCGAGTGGCACGGCCTCCGAGGGAGCTAGCGGACGCAACAGCGACTGGCGATGACGTTGCCCCATTGAATTGATCCAGGGTGAACTGGAGTCTGGCCCTGAGAAAGGACCAGACGATGAAGCGCAAGAGGTATACGGAAGAGCAGATCATTGCGATCCTGAAAGAGCACGAGGCCGGCGTGAAGACGGCCGATCTTTGCCGCAAGCAGGGATCAGCAAGGCGAGCTTCTACAGCTGGAAAGCCAAATACGGGGGGCTTGAGATCTCCGAGGCCAAGCGTCTGAAGGGGCTGGAGAGCGAGAACGCGCGGCTGAAGAAGCTGTTGGCGGACGCCATGCTCGACAACGCGGCGCTGAAGGATCTGCTGGCAAAAAAATGGTGACGCCCGCCGCCAAGCGAGAGGCTGTCGCTCGCTTGCGTTCTGCGTTCGACATGAGCGAGCGGCGGGCGTGCAGGACGATCGGCTGTGTACGGATGACGGTGCGGTATCGGGCCCGCCGACCGGATGATGCGGCCCTACGGCAACGGTTGCGGGCCTTGGCGCATGAGCGTCGGCGCTTCGGCTACCGACGCCTGCACGTCCTGTTGCGACGGGAGGGCTTTGCGGTGAACCACAAACGGCTATTCCGGCTCTATCGGGAGGAGCGTCTCATGGTCTGCCGCCGGGGTGGCCGCAAGCGGGCCCTGGGCACGCGGGCACCCATGCTGGTCCCGCAATCGCCGAACGACCGCTGGTCGCTCGACTTCGTTGCCGACCAGTTCATCGACGGCCGCCGCATGCGCATCCTGGCCATAGTCGACGACTGCACCCGCGAGTGCCTGGCCCTGATCCCCGACACCTCGATCTCCGGCATCCGGGTGGCCCGCGAGCTCGACCGGCTCATAGTCGCGTACGGCAAGCCCAAGACCATCGTCAGCGACAACGGCACCGAGCTGACTTCGAACGCCATTCTGCGATGGGCGGACGACCACAAGGTCGGGTGGCATTACATCGCGCCGGGCAAACCGGTGCAGAACGCCTTCGCCGAATCCTTCATCGGCCGCCTGCGTGACGAACTGCTGAACGAAACCCTGTTCCGGTCGTTGCAGCAGGCCCGTATCGCACTCGATACTTGGCGCGCCGACTACAACCA
>JARRNI010000403.1:0-4800 GCA_037385125.1 Pseudolabrys sp. | reverse complement strand
ATCTCGTCTGGTTCTGCGGCGGCGACGGCACCGCGCGCGACATCTGCGCCGTCACCGGCGAAGCGACGCCCGTGCTCGGCATTCCGTCAGGCGTCAAGATGTATTCCGGCGTGTTCGGCGTGACGCCGGCGCGCAGCGCAGAAATCCTCATGCGCTATCTCGTCGGCGAGATCGGGCTCGCGCAGGTGGAGATCGCCGATCTGGACGAGGACAGATACCGCAACGACGAATGGGCGGTGCGGCTCTACATGGCGGCGCGGACGCCGTTCGAGCCGACCTGGCTGCAAACGGCCAAGGCGCTGATCAGCGGGGCCGACGAAGATGCGATCAAGGACGACATCGCGAAACAGTTGCACGAGGACATCGCGGCGCAGCCGGATACGCTTTTCCTGCTCGGTCCCGGCAGCACCGTGCAGGCGGTCGGCCGCGCGCTCGCCATCGACAAGACCCTGCTCGGCATCGACGCGGTGGCTGGCGGCGAAATCGTCGGCAAGGACTTGGCCGAGCGGCAGATTCTCGCGCTGCTGGAGCGCTATCCGGCATGCAAGCTGGTGCTCAGCCCGATCGGCGCGCAGGGCTTCCTGCTCGGCCGCGGCAACCAGCCGCTCAGCCCCGCGATCATCCGCCGCATCGGCGCCGACAACATAATCGTGCTGTCAACGCCGGCGAAACTAGCCCGGACGCCGCTGCTGCGTTTTGATACCGGCGACGCCGCGCTCGATGCGGCTATGATCTCGCGCAATTTCTTTGCCGTGATCATCGGCTATCATCGCATGCGGCTCGTCAAAGTGGCGGCCTGACCGAATTCCGCCCGCCAAAGCGACGGGAATGTTCCAAAAATCGAGCAGGACTAAGCAATGGGCTACGTGCCGCATACCGACCGTGAACGATCCGAAATGCTGGCGGCGATCGGCGTCGAGCGCATGGAGGACCTGTTCGCCGCCGTGCCGGCCGAGGTCCGCTTTCCGGCGCTCAAGCTTCGCCCGCCGGCTTGCGAGCTCGATATCGCGCGCGAGATGCAGGCGCTGACCGCCCGCAATCACGTGGCCGAGCCGGCTTCGTCTTTCCTCGGCGCCGGCGTCTACCACCATTTCCGGCCGGCGCTGGTCGACACCGTGATCTCCCGCAGCGAGTTCTATACCTCCTACACGCAGTATCAGCCGGAAGTGAGTCAGGGTTTCCTGCAGGCGCTGTTCGAGTACCAGAGCATGATCTGCCGGCTCACCGGCATGGAAGTGAGCAACGCCAGCCATTACGACGGCGCGACTGCGTTGGCCGAAGCCGTGCTGCTCGCGCTTAACCTGGCGGGCGGCAAGCGCCGCAAGATCCTGCTGTCGCCGGCGGTACACCCGCAATACCGTGCCGTGGTCAAGAGCTACCTGCGCGGAACGCACGCCGCCACCATCGCCGGCGACGAGGACGGTTCGGCCGATCTCGATCGGCTCAAGGACATGCTGGACCAGGACACCGCCGTGCTGGTCATCCAGAACCCCAACTTCTTCGGCCAGTGCGAGCCAGTCGCCGGGCTCGCCGAAGCGGTGCACCTCGCCGGCGCCTTGCTCATCGTGGTGACCGATCCGATCGCGCTCGGCCTGTTCCGGCCGCCCGGCGCTTATGGCGCCGACGTGGTGGTGGCCGACGGACAGTCGCTCGGCATTGCGCCCTCGTTCGGCGGGCCGCATCTCGGCATCTTCGCCGCGCGCATGGCGCAGGTGCGGCGGCTGTCCGGCCATCTGGTTGGGGAGACGGTAGATGCCGACGGCCGGCGCGGCTACGTGTTGACGCTGGCGACGCGGGAACAGCATATCCGCCGCGCCAAGGCGACGAGCAATATCTGCACCAATTCCGCTCTCTGCGCGCTGGCCGCTGCCACTTATCTCGCGACCATGGGCAAGCGCGGGCTGAAGCACGTCGCCGAGCTGTGCTTTCACAAAAGCCATTATGCGGCGGCTGAGATCAACAAGCTCAAGGGCTTCGCGGTCAACCCGCAGGCACCGGACAAGCCGTTCTTCAAGGAGTTCGTGGCGCGGCTGCCCGCTCCCGCGGCGCAAGTCAACGCGCATTTGCACAAAGAACACGGCATCATCGGCGGCTACGACCTCGGCCGCGACGACCCGCGCTTGAAAGATCACATGCTCGTCGCGGTCACCGAGGTGAACACGCGCGCCAGTATCGACCGGCTGGTAGCAGCGCTTGGCGAGGTGGCGAAATGATCGGCGACAAGGTCACCACCCTGTACGAATTGAGCGTGCCGGAGCGGCACGGCGTCGACTTGCCCGCGCCCGACGTGCCCGAGGCTCCTCTGCCCGCGGACGAGCTGCGTGCCAATTGCGACCTGCCCGAACTGTCGCAGCTCGACGTGGCGCGCCATTATCTCACGTTGTCGAAGCGTAATTTTGGGGTCGACACCGGCTTCTACCCGCTCGGCTCCTGCACCATGAAGTTCAATCCGAAGATCAACGAACAGGTGGCGCGGCTCGCCGGCTTTGCCGATGCGCATCCGCTGCAGCAGCCGGAGACGGTGCAGGGCAACTTCGCCCTGATGTACGAGCTGCAACAAATGCTCGCCGAGATCGGCGGATTTGCCGCCGTGTCGCTGCAGCCGGCGGCGGGCGCCCATGGCGAATTCACAGGCCTCTTGATGATGCGCGCCTATCACCGCACCCGCGGCGAGGCCAAACGCACGCGCATCCTCATCCCCGACTCGGCCCACGGCACCAACCCGGCCTCGAGCACCATGGCGGGCTTCACCGCGGTCGAATTGCCCTCCGATGCGCGCGGCAATATCGACCTGGAAGCAGTGCGCGCCGCCTGCGACGACAGCCTCGCCGGCATCATGATCACCAATCCCAACACCCTCGGCCTGTTCGAGGAGCACATCGGCGAGGTGGTGCGGCTGGTCACGGATTGCGGCGGCCTCGTCTATGGCGACGGCGCCAACATGAACGCGCTCGCCGGCATCGCGCGCCCCGGCGATCTCGGCTTCGACGTGATGCATTTCAACCTACACAAGACCTTCTCGACGCCACACGGCGGCGGCGGGCCCGGCTCGGGGCCTGTCGGAGTATCGGCGCGCCTCGCAGATTTCCTGCCGTGCCCCGTGGTCGCGCTCGTGCGCGATGGCGAGGGCGCGCGTTACGATCTAGCCATGCCAGCCCAGTCGATCGGCCGGGTCTCCACTTACTTCGGCAATTTCGGCATGTTCGTGCGCGCTTATGCCTATATCCGCCAACACGGCGCGGCGGGGCTTCGGGAGAATTCCGAGCACGCGGTGCTCAACGCCAATTACCTGCGCGTCAAATTGCGCGACGCCTTCACGGTGCCGTATGACCGTATCAACATGCACGAATTCGTCTGTCGCGGCGCCATCGAGGGCACCGGCGTGCGCGCGCTCGACGTGAGCAAACGGCTGCTCGATTACGGTTTTCACCCGCCGACCAATTATTTCCCGCTGATCGTGCCGGAAGCGCTGATGATCGAGCCGACCGAGACCGAGGCCAAGCCGAATTTGGATGCCTTTGCCGCCGCAATGCAATCGATTGCCAAGGAAGCGCGGGAAGATCCTGCCCTGGTCAAGGGGGCGCCGCACCAGACGCCGCTGAGACGGCTCGACGAAGTGAAGGCCGCGCGCGAGCTCGTGCTGTCGGATCGGACAAAGACCACGTCCTCAGCATAGGCGAACACCATGGCCGAAGCCGAAACGACAGCCGAACTCAAGCACACGCCGCTCCATGCACTCCATCTGCGGCTCGGCGCCCGCATGGTGCCGTTCGCCGGCTACGCGATGCCGGTGCAGTACCCCCTCGGCATCATCAAGGAGCACCTGCACACCCGCGCCGAGGCCGGCCTTTTCGACGTCTCCCATATGGGCGAGATCGCGCTGCGGCCGCGCTCCGGCCGCATCGAGGAGGCGGCACGCGCGCTAGAGACGCTGGTGCCCGGCGACGTGATGGGCCTCGCCGCACTGCGGCAGCGCTACACCCTGTTCACCAATGCCAACGGCGGCATCCTCGAAGACCTGATGGTGTCGAACCGCGGCGACCACCTGATGCTGGTGGTCAATGCGGCCTGCAAGGCGTCAGACGAAGCTCACCTGCGTGCGCATCTGTCGGACGCGTGCGACATCGAGCCTTTGTCGGACCGCGCGCTCATCGCGTTGCAAGGGCCCAAAGCCGAGGCAGCACTCGCAGCCTTGGCGCCCGAGGTGCGCGCTATGGCGTTCATGGGCATGCGCACGTTCACGCTGCTCGACGCCGACTGCTTCGTATCACGCTCGGGCTATACAGGTGAGGACGGCTTCGAGATCAGCGTACCGGCAGAGAAGGCCGAGGCCTTGTGCGAGGCCCTGTTGTGCAATCCGGCCGTGGCGCCGATCGGGCTCGGCGCCCGCGACAGCCTGCGGCTGGAAGCCGGCCTCTGCCTTTACGGCGCCGACCTCAACGAGACTACAACGCCGGTCGAGGCGGCGCTGGCCTGGAGCATCCCAATGGTGCGCCGGGCCGGCGGCGAACGGGCCGGCGGCTTTCCCGGGGCCGACACGATCCTGGGGCAACTCGCGAACGGCGCCGCCCGCCGGCGCGTCGGCCTCAGGCCGGAAGGTCGCGCGCCGGTGCGCCACGGCGCGGCGCTTTTCGCCGGCGAGGCCGACAGCGAGCCGGCAGGCATCGTCACCTCGGGCGGCTTCGGTCCGAGCCTCAACGCGCCGGTCGCCATGGGCTATGTTGCGCACGACGCCGACCCGCCGGGCACCCGACTGTTCGCCGAGGTGCGTGGGCGGCGGCTTCCCGTCACGGTTGCGAT